>CANQUO010000040.1 GCA_947627085.1 uncultured Oscillospiraceae bacterium | reverse complement strand
CCGGTGATGGCCACCATGGGCACGGAGTCCAGCATGGCGGTGGCGATGCCGGTGACAAGGTTAGTGGCCCCCGGCCCGGAGGTGGCGATGACCACGCCCACCTTGCCGGTGGCCCTTGAATAGCCGTCGGCGGCGTGGGAGGCCCCCTGCTCGTGGGCGGTGAGGATGTGATGTATCCTGTCGCCGGCCTCGTATATGGCGTCGTAGAGGTTCAATACCTGACCGCCGGGGTAGCCGAACACGTCGGTGACGCCCAGCTCGATAAGGGTCTCGACTACGATCTGTGCACCTGTAAGCTTCATTGATTTTCTCCTAATCTATGCGTTTTCGCGTTTATTTCAGCAGTCTGTTGACGGCGGACACTAAGGCCTTTATGGAGCTGACGATTATGTCCCGGCTCACGCCGGCGCCCCAGACGAGCTCGCCGTTTTGGGCCTTTATCCCCACATATGAGGCGGCCTTGCTGGTGGAGCCCTCCTCCAGGGCGTGCTGGGTGTAGACCTCCAATGTGTAGGGCTGGTCTATGACCATCTTTACGGCGTTGGATACGGCGTCCAAGCGCCCGTTGCCGAAGGCCGTGACCTTCTGCTTTACGCCCTTATAAAGGACGGTGACCGTGGCGGTGATGCCGTCGGGCTCCTGGATGTAGTGGGCCTCGGGTACGTTCATGACGGTCTTGACGTTTACGTAGTTGTCCATGAAGATGTTGTAGACCTCCTGGGCCGACAGCTCCCGGTGCTCACGGTCGGAGATGCCCTTCACGTGGTAGCCGAAGGCCTCCCGCATCTTGGGGGGCAGGTTCAGGTTGAACTGGGTCTCCAGGATGTAGCCGATGCCGCCCTTGCCGGACTGGGAATTTATGCGTATGACGTCCGCCTCGTAGACCCTGCCCAGGTCCGTGGGGTCGATGGGCAGGTAGGGCACGGTCCAATGATCGTCGGGGTGGGCCTCCCGCCAGTGCATGCCCTTGGCGATGGCGTCCTGATGGGAGCCGGAGAAGGCGGCGAATACCAGCGCCCCGGAGTAGGGCTGGCGCTCATAGACCCGCATCCTCGTGACCTTCTCGTAGGTCCTGGTGATGGAGGGCAGGTCGTGGAAGTCCAGCTCCGGGTCCACGCCCTGGGAGTACATGTTGAGGGCCAGGGTTATGATATCCACGTTGCCGGTGCGCTCTCCGTTGCCGAAGAGGGTGCCCTCCACGCGCTCGGCCCCGGCCAGTATGCCCATCTCGGTGTCCGCCACGGCACAGCCCCGGTCGTTGTGGGGGTGGAGGGAGACGATGATGTTGTCCCGGTAGTTGAGGTTTTTGCTCATGTACTCTATCTGGGAGGCGTACACGTGGGGCATGGAGTGGGAGACGGTGACGGGCAGGTTATATATGACCTTGTCGTTCTCGCTGGGCTTCCAGACCTCGCTTACGGCGTTGCATATGTCCAGGGCGAAGTCGGGCTCCGTGCCGGTGAAGCTCTCGGGTGAGTACTCAAAGCGGAAATTCCCCGGGGTCTTATCCCGGTATTCCTTACAGAGCTTCGCCCCGAATACGGCGATGTCGATTATCTCCTGCTTCGACTTTTTGAACACCTGCTCCCGCTGGGCCACGCTTGTGGAGTTATAAAGGTGTACGATGGCGTTCTTACAGCCCCGGACGGCCTCGAAGGTCTTTTTTATTATGTGCTCTCTCGACTGGGTCAGGACCTGGATGGTCACGTCGTCGGGTATGAGGTCCCGCTCGATGAGGGTACGGCAAAACTCGTACTCGGTGTCCGAGGCCGCGGGGAAGCCGACCTCGATCTCCTTGAAGCCTATCTTCACCAGAAGGTCGAAGAACTCCAGCTTCTCCTCCAGACTCATGGGGATGATGAGGGACTGGTTGCCGTCCCGAAGGTCCACACTGCACCAGACGGGAGCCTTTTCGATGTGATCTTTTTTCATCCAATCGGTGTAGTCGCCCTCCGGGATGAAATACTGACGGGTATACTTTTCAAAGCCTTTCATAATTTTCCCTTTCCGGTATTTTTGGGTACAAAAAAAGCCTCTTTTTACCCAAAATACTCAAATATTTCAGGATCAAAGAGACGAAGGAAATTATCTCCGCGGTACCACTCTTCTTGGCGAATATCGCCCTCTTACCCCGCGTCCATTAACGCGGCCTCTCTGTAACGGGAGAACCCGGTCCGGCCTAATGGGCTTGCGCCTTTCAGCTGACGGCTCAGGGAGGAGTTTGGTGTACGCCCGATACCGCCTTCCACCAGACAGCGGCTCTCTGAGATCTTTCACGAACACCTTTGTTCCCATCACGGCCTTTTACTGATTGCATCAATAATACAACGGCGGCCCCGATATGTCAAGCGGGGATTTTTGTTTTTACATTTTACATAATCTCCGGCGCGATTTTTTCGCAAATTGTGGGCATTTTAGCGCAAGAATATGCCCATCCCCGCCGCGCGCGGTCAGCTTCCCCGTTAAACCTGAGGGCTAGGGGCTGCGCCTGCGGACGGGACGAGGGAGCGGGCGGGTCTGGGACCCGCCCCTACGGGGTGAATGGGAGATTTCCCAATAATTGGCGTAGGGGAGGGTTCTAAACCCTCCCGAAGCCCAATAAGCGCCGTAAGGCGCAACCTTTTGCCTGCTACATACTCTCTCCGACTAAATACTTGTACAATCAGCAAATATCTGCTATAATATTCGTAATTTTACTCAAACACGAAAGGGGGCGGCGCCATGCCGGGACAGTTCGTCCTTCCCACCGGGGACAGCATAACCATCGAAGGCGAGGCCGCGCGCAGGCTCTTGGGCTCCGGAAGCGGCGACGCGGCGCTCCTTTATATCTACATACTCTCCAACGGCGGGAGATATGACGGCGAGGACGCCGCCGGGGCCACCCACCGTTCGGTGGAGCAGATGGACGCGGCGCTGGAGGTCCTTTGCAGGCTGGGGCTGGTGACGCTGTCAAACGACGGTAAAAAGCCCGCCGAGAAGCTTGACCGCCCGGAGGAGCTTCCCCGCTACACCCCACAGGACATAGACAGGGAGCTTAAAAACGGACAGGAATTTAAATTCCTGGTGGGCGAGGTCCAGAAGGCCTTGGGCTCACAGCTCTCCAGCGAGGGGCTCATCACCCTGTTCGGCATTTATGACTACCTGCGCCTGCCGCCGGAGGTCATACTGACGCTGGTGAACTACTGCGCGGCGGAGACGGCGAGCCGCGGCCAGACGGGCCGGCGGCCCTCCATGCGCTACATCGAAAAGACCGCCTACGCCTGGGAGCGGGAGGGCATATTCTCCCTGGAGGCCGCCGAGGCGCTCATAAAAAGGCAGAGCGCGTACAGGGCCTCGGAGCGTAAGCTGGCCCCTGTTTTGGGCCTTACGGGCAGGGCCCTTTCCACCACCGAGCGCAAGTACATGAACTCCTGGACCGACATGGGCTTTGATACCGAGGCCATAGCCGAGGCCTACGACAGGACGGTGACAAAGACCGGAAGGCTCACCTGGCGGTATATGGACTCCATACTGCGAAGCTGGCACTCCAAGGGCCTGCACACGGTAGAGGAGATACAAAGGGGCGACGCCCCGCCCAAATTCCAAAAGCCCCGGGTCAGACAGACGCCTCCCGCCGCCGGAGCCACCGCCGGGGAGCTTGAGCAGATGCGGGCGACCCTTAGAAAAATAAAGGGGGAAGAGTAAATGAGCTTGGACGGTAAGCTTTTGGCAAGGGCCAAGGCCCGCCTTGACAAAAGGCGCGCGGAGAACGAGGAGGCCTGGCGCCGCCGCCGGGAGACCGCCTACGCAAAAAATCCCAAGATACGGGAGATAGACCGTTCCCTCCGGGAGACCGTGGCAGGGGCCGTGACGCGGGCCATAATGTCCGGCGGGGACCCCACCGAGGCTCTGGACGCCATAAGGGAGGAAAATCTGGACCTCCAGGAGCGCCGGGGGATGGAGCTGCTCAGGGCCGGCCTCCCCATGGACTACCTTGACGAAAAATATATCTGCCCCAAGTGCCGCGACACGGGCTACCGGGGCACGGAGCTTTGCTCCTGCCTCATGGAGCTTTACCGGGACGAACAGCGCCGGGAGCTTTCGGCGCTACTCAAGCTGGGGGAGGACACCTTCGACTCCTTCGATTTGAGCTACTACTCCGACAAGCCCGACCCCGCCACCGGCGTCCCGCCCAGGAGCGTCATGGAGACGGTGTACGAGACCTGCCGGGAGTACGCCCGGAAATTCTCCCCCTCCTCCATGAACCTCTTTTTGCAGGGTGGCACGGGGCTCGGTAAGACCTTCCTCTCCACCTGCATCGCGAGAGTGGTCTCCGAGCGTGGCTTTTCCGTGGTGTACGACACCGCCGCCGGGGTATTTTCAAAGTACGAGGCCGAGAAATTCGGCCGTGGGGACCAGGAGGAGGCCAGGGGCGATATAAGGCGCCTTGAAAACTGCGACCTTCTCATACTTGACGACCTGGGCACGGAGTTTCCCACCGCCTTCGTCACCAGCGCCCTCTATACGCTCCTCAACACGCGCATAGCCGGGGGGAGAAAGACGGTGATAAGCTCGAACCTCACTCTCGACGAGCTTTCGGAGCGCTACTCCGCCCCCATAATGTCCCGGCTCACCGGGGAATTTTACGTCCTCAAATTCGCCGGGTCCGACATCCGGCCCATAAAAAGGGCACGGAGTTGACAAAAAACATGTCCGGCGACGGACGGTAATTATACCAAAACAGGTTTTCCCCACCCGGGGGCGGTGAAAAACTCCCCTGAAATGCCGGAGTTTTGCACATTTTCCACCGACTTTTCCACATCGATTATGTCAACGCCGCCCCGCCGGCGGGGCGAAAATCGGGTGACATAACCGCGGATCGCCGTCAAAGCGCCATATTATGTCCCAAACGCGCCATTTTTGTGCCGCCGGGCTTGATTTTTCCGCCCGGCTGGTGTAAAATGGCGCCTGTTTGAATAAGCTGTGCACGGGGGACCTGTCTGTCCCCACTTTCCATGAGAGGACGATATCCTTGCCTGAACAGAAAAACCCGAACTATCTGACCGGCGCGGCCATACTTGCCGGTACCGTGGCCCTGACGAAGGTCGTGGGGATGATCTACAAGATTCCGCTCTTCAATATCCTTGGCGACGCGGGATCGGGTCACTTCAACGTGATGTACTACATCTACACGCTGATACTGACCATCTCCACCGCCGGGGTGCCGGTGGCCATCTCCCGGCTCATATCCGAGGCCCGGGCCTCCTCCCGGCCCATGCAGGAGAAGCGCTACTATTCCGTTGGCATGATGGCCTTCGGCATCATCGGCATCATCGGCATGTCCGCCATGCTGTTTTTCGCCCAGGACCTGGCGAACATGATGAACGACCCCCAGGTGGCGGTGGGCGTCAGGTGCCTGGCGCCGGCGGTGTTTTTCGCCTGCATAGTCTCGGTCCTCCGGGGCTACGCCCAGGGCCACAGCAACATGATCCCCACGGCGGTGAGCCAGATAATCGAGGTCATGTGCAAGCTGGTGTTCGGCCTTGCCATCGCCTGGTACTTAAAGCGGGCGGGCCAGCCCAACCACATAATCGCCGCCGGGGCCATCGTGGGCGTGACCATAGGGCTCGGCATATCCATCCCGGTACTGCTCGTCCAACGCAGGCGCATCGCCAGAAACGCCCCGATGACGCTGAACCTGGACCAGCCCCTCTCCCGGTGGGATACCTTCAAAAAAATCATCACCGTCAGCATCCCCATAACCATAAGCTCCTCCATCCTCAACATAATAAACCTAGTGGACACCAGCCTCGTCCGGGGCAGGCTGGCCTCCGGGGCGGGACTTCCGGGGGAGACGGTGGACATACTCTACGGCGTCTACTCCAAGGCCATGACGCTCTTCAACGTCCCCAGCTCCTTCATAACGCCCATAGCCGTCTCGGTGGTGCCCGTTATCGCCGGGGCTCTGGCCGCGAAACGCGGTGCGGACGCCAGAGGGACGATGGAGTCCAGCATGAAGCTCACGAACCTTCTGGCCATGCCCGCCGCCGTGGGGCTTTCGGTGCTGGCCGAGCCCATATTCACCGTGCTCTTTCCCGGCTCCAACGAAAACGGCCCCGGCCTTTTGAGGATGCTGGGCATAGCGAGCTTCTTTGTTTGCACCTACATCATAACAAACGGCCTTTTGCAGGCCACGGGCCTGGAGCGCCTGGCGCTGGTGGCCCTGCCGGCGGGGGGCATAACGAAGATCGCCGTCAACTACATCCTGGTGGGCACGCCGTCCGTGAACATCACCGGCGCGCCGGTGGGCACCATCGCCTGCTATATGGTGATAACGGTCCTCAACGTGATATTCCTCACCGTCAGGCTCCCGGAGCGGCCGAATTACCTGAAGGCCACCCTGAGACCGCTGGTCTGCTCCCTCATAATGGGCGCCGCCGCCTGGGGGGTCTACGGGCTGTGCGACAGGTTCGTGAGGCCCGCCCTGGGCGCGGGACGGCTGGCCGGGGTCATATGCCTGGGATTGGCGATATTAGTGGCGCTTTTTGTCTACCTCGTGCTGATAATCGCCCTCCGGGCAGTGACAAAGGAGGACATTTTACTGCTTCCCAAGGGTGAGAAACTGGCGAAAGTGCTGAAATTACATTGACGGCCCGTTATTTATTCATTTTTTACTTGAAGTTGGGGAAAAAATATGATAGATTTTGAGTACAAATCCAGCTATGACTTAAGCGACCTGAGAAACATCGTCCGTATACTCCGCTCCGAGGGCGGCTGTCCCTGGGATAGGGAGCAGACCCATGAGTCCATAAGGCGCGAGTTTATCGAGGAGGTCTACGAGGTCATAGAGGCCATAGACGAGAAAAGCCCCGAGCACCTTCGGGAGGAGCTGGGGGACGTACTTCTTCAGGTGGTGTTCCACTCACGCATCGAGGAGGAGCAGGGCCGCTACGATTTGGACGCCGTGGCCGACGGGGTGTGCAAGAAGCTCATCCTCCGCCATCCCCATGTCTTTGGCGACGTGGAGGTGGCGGATTCAGCCGAGGTATTGCAAAACTGGGACAAGATAAAAAGGGTGGAAAAGCACCAGAGCACCGTCACCAGCTCCCTTGAGAGCGTGGCAAAGAGCCTCCCGGCCCTTTGGCGGGCGGAGAAGCTCCAGAAAAAAGCGGCAAAAGCCGGCTTTGACTGGGTATCCGTTGAGGGCGCGATGGATAAGATAGACGAGGAGACCGGAGAGCTCCGGGAGGCGCTTGACGACCGGGACCGGGCCGCGGAGGAGCTGGGGGACCTTATTTTTTCCTGCGTCAACGTGGCCAGGTTTTTGAAGGTGGACCCGGAGGAGGCGCTGAGAGCCGCCTCGGACAAGTTCCTTATGAGGTTCGCAAGGCTGGAGTCCACGGCTCTGGAGCGCGGGATGAGGCTTGAGGACATGACCTTGGAGCAGATGGACGCCATCTGGGAAGAGGTAAAATAGGGAGCGCCGACATCGGGCCGGCAACTTTATTACGGATTTAAAACCCCAGGGGTTTTAAAGATATAAATACATTGGAGGAAGAAAAGAGCATGAACAAGACAGAACTTATCAGCGCGGTCGCCGAAAAGACCGGCCTTTCAAAGAAGGATTCCGACAAGGCCGTCAACGCCGCCATCGATTCCGTCATCGAGGCCCTGAAGGCCGGCGAGAAGGTCACCCTCATCGGTTTTGGCGCCTTTGAGACCAAGGAGCGCGCCGCCCGCGTGGGCCGCAATCCCCAGACCAAGGAGACCATCAACATCCCCGCCAGCCGCGTCCCCGTGTTCAAGGCCGGCAAGGCCCTTAAGGACACCATCGCTGAGTAAGTAAGTGCCAACAGGGATGAGCCGGGGCCTCCCGGCTCATCTGACGACCACGCCCCGGCCAGCCGGGGCATATCCTTTTGATGGAGCATTATGAGACTTGACAAATATCTTAAGGTCTCCCGCCTGATAAAGCGCCGCACCGTGGCCGCCGAGGCCGCCGACGGCGGCCGGGTGACGGTCAACGGCGTCACCGCCAAGCCCTCCAGAGAGGTAAAGCCGGGAGATATCATAGAGCTGTCCTTCGGGGCAAAAAAGGTGAAGGTGGAGGTCCTCTCCGTTCAGGAGACGGTCCGCAAGGACGACGCGGCCGCCATGTACCGCCAGATAGTCTGATTTTTGGAATTAAGTAGACTCCCGTCGACTTAAGCCGTGGGGCCCGCGTGTGGGCCCCGATTGGGGGAAACGGTCTTATGAAAAATTTCAAATGGGATAAAAAGTATCTCTACTGGGGCATCACCGCCTTTTTTGTGGTGGTGGCGAGCATAGCCTTCTTCTGGATACTCAGGAGCCTCCCGGCCATATCGGGCCTTATATCGCTTATGATCTCGGCCCTGGAGCCCGTTATCTACGGCATACTTATCGCCTATCTTCTTAACCGGGTGCTGATAATATTCGAAAATAAGGTGTTCATCAGGCTCACCCGCCGGATGTTCAAAAAGGACCCGGTGAAGGCCCGGAAGGCCGCCAGGATATTCTCCATAATCCTCACAATGGTCCTGGTCATCGGGGCTGTGACGGGGCTTATGATAATAGTCCTGCCGGAGATATACAACAGCGTTGAAAAGCTGGTCCTCAGCTCCCAGGACTACCTTACGGCGGCTATAAACTGGCTTCAGGACGTCCTTGACGGCTACGCTCTGGAGGACGTGGCGGTGGAGTGGGTGAACTCCATATCCGGCTCCCTTGTGAACTGGCTCCAGACGAAGCTCCTGCCCGGGCTCGGGGATGTGATAGCCAACATCACCGGCGGCGTCATATCGGTTATCGCCACGGTGGCGGACCTGCTCATCGGCATCGTGATATCCGTCTACGTCATGTACAACAAGGAGATATTCTGCGCCCAGGTCAAGAAGGTGGTCTACTCCGTATTCCGCGTCAAGACCGCGAACCTTATCATATCCGAGACAAAGGCCGTGGACGAGGCATTCGGCAACTACATAGTGGGCACGCTCATAGACGCCCTTATAGTGGGACTTATAAACTACATCTTCATGATGCTCATGGGTATGCCCTACGTGGCGCTCATCACGATACTCGTGTCCCTGACGAACATCATACCCATGTTCGGCCCCTTCATCGGCGCCGCGCCCTCCACGCTCCTGCTCTTGCTTGAGAATCCCACCCAGGCGCTCATATTCGTCATATTCACCGTCGTGCTCCAGCAGGTGGACGGACAGATATTGAAGCCCCGCATCCACGCCTCCCGCACGGGCCTTTCCGGCTTTTGGATCATGTTCGCCATACTCTTCTTCGGCGGCATATTCGGCCTTGTGGGAATGCTCCTTGGCGTGCCGCTGACCACGGTGCTGTACAGCATAATAAAGCGCCTCAACAACCGGTGGCTCCGCCGGCGCGGCCTTCCCGAGGACACGGCCTTCTACCGGGATATCGACCACATCGACTGGGAGACCCGCCAGCCCGTGTACAAGCGCCCTGAGCTCCGTCCCGAGGCGGCCGGCCGTGACCCGGAGGCTCCCGCCGGAGCGGTTGCCCCGGACGGCGCCGCTCCCGACGCCCCGGAAACGGGGACCCCGTCCGAAAGAGACGGCGAAAGCACTAAAAAATGACCGCCTTTCACCGAAAACACAAAAATCTCCCGTCCGGTCTTTACCGGACGGGCAAAAAATCGAATGGGAGGCTGTTCGACAACTCGGGATTTAACGAGGTATGAAATGAAACTATTCGTTTCTTTCTCAGCAAGAAAAACCGGTAATTGCGCTCAGATTATTGATTTTATAAAGACACCGCAAGATAAAGTGATTCATTATACGGATTTGAAAACACACGGGTGTAGTAATTGCGGTTATGAATGTTTCAAAACGCAATGCAGATATCGAGACGATGATGTTTACCGCCTTTATAGCAGTTTTGAGAGCTGCGAAAAAGTGATTCTGCTTGTTCCGATGTATTGCGGAAACCCTTCCTCCCTATATTTCTGCTTTAACGAAAGAGGCCAAGACTTTTTCATGCACCATGAAAATGAATATATATCCTTTGCGGAGAGACTTTTTATCATCGGCGTCTACGGAAGCCGGAAAGAATCACCGGATTTCATAAGATGTTTCGAAAAATGGTTTGAGGGTACTCCTTATCAACATCATGTTCTGGGAATCGAACGCCACTTGTATCAGCAAACAATGAGGGATAGCGTAATAGATATTGAGCCGGTTAAAGCGGCACTACATGGTTTTATTCGATAAATTTCCGTTTGTCGAGACGATGTAAAACCATTTCGCGCGGCTATCCCCGGTGTGCTTGTTGAACAGACAAACCCGTTTCGCGTCCTTATCTGTTCAATAAGTCTGAAATGGAAATCAAAGGAAAAAGAAAATGATAATCCGAGAGTTGACGACTTTTGAGCTTGATGTGCTTCTCGACTTGTATAACAGCGTTGGCTGGACAAATTATAGCTGACGGGAGACGAACCCACGCCGCTCCACGCGGGCCCTTTTCGGCGCTTTTCGCCTCGTTGTCGTCGCCTTGCGTCAGCAAGGCTTCCTCCGCCTCACCGAAAATCGCTCGAAAATTGCTCCGCGTGGAGTGCGAAGCAGTTTCTGGCGAGCGGATTTGTGTCCGGGCAAGGAAAAGCCCGCAGAGAATACTCTGTGTATTGTCAAGGGCTTTGACGCCGCACGGGCGCAAATCCGCCGCCAGAAACCGGCGTGGGTTCGTCTCCCGTCAGCTATACAGAGAAGCCTGAAATGTTGAAGAAAGCGTATGAGAGCTCTTTGCTGATTTTGGGCGCATACGATAACGACAAATTAGTTGGAGTTATCCGTACTGTCGGCGACGGATTTTCTGTTGTTTTTATTCAGGATATTTTGGTTTCTCCGGAATACCAGCGTAGAGGGATAGGAACACAGCTTTTACATGAGATAATGAACCGGTTTCCCGATGTCTACCAAATGGAACTGATGACGGATAACACACCCAAAACCATCTCCTTTTATCAGTCGGCCGGATTTGTCAGGGCTGACGATATGGGTTGTTGCGCATTTATAAAAATGTAAAAATCCCCCTTATTACCCCATTAAAACCGAATACCAAAAAAGACCGTTGACCCACCGGCTCGCCGGTGAAAAGTCAACGGTCTTTTTATACGGTTTTCAGATTTTTTAGCCCGCGAATTTGGTGAGGGCGCGGTAGACCATGGCGGCGGTCTGGGCGCGGGTGGCGGGGCCCTTGGGATCGAGAAGGCCGCCGTTACCGTTGATTATGCCGTTGTCCACGCACCAGCACATGGCCGTTATGGCATAGCCGCTCACGGAGTACACGTCGGGGAAATCGGGGGCCTTGTCGCAGGCGGGCGTGCCAAAATAGCGCCAGAGCATAGTGGCTATCTCCTCGCGGGTCACGGGGGCCGTGGGCCTGGTGCCGTCGGAGATGGTGGGCACGGACCACTCCATGCCGATTTGATACCAGGGGTCGCTGCCGGCGGTGTTCACACCGGCGGCCCGGGCGAGGATGGTCATGACCATGCCCCGGGTGGTGGTGCTGTTGGGTGAGAACAGGCCCGCGCCGGTGCCGTCCATGATCTTACGCGCGGCCAGATACTCCGCCGCCTCGGCGCACCAGGCGGGCACGTCGGTGAAGGTGGGCCTTGCGGGGACGTCCACCTTCCCGTCCGGGCGGTAGGAGCCCTCCAATATTATGGTGCAGTCGCTCATGGCCGTGAGCACCGCCGTGGTGTCCTCAACGCACACGTATCTTACGTTTCTCGCAAGGTCCGCGCCGCCGGATACGGCCTTGCCGGAGCTTGCGTCGATCACCGTCCCCGACCGGAGGGACATCGACATGTCCCCGCCGATGAGCACTACCGTCCCGCCGGTGAACACCGACAGCACGCTCCCGGCGGGGAGGGCCATGTATTCCCGGCCGTTGGTGTACTTAGTGTCCGAGCTCCCCGGGGACGCCTGCCCCAGGGCCCGGTCGTACACGGCCTGGAGGGCGGTATTTATACCGGCGGTGAGCTCGGCGACGAGCCCGCTTGCGTACTCGCCCTCGGCGTAGCTTTTCGTGACTAGCGGGTCCGCGGCGGTCCCGGCCTCGCTGGCCGAGGCGCAGGTCATAGCCGCCAGCAGTACCACCGCGAGAGAGGCGGTAATTATTCTCTTCATAGGTCCTCCTTCGTGTTCTGACGGCTCCTGAGATAGTACCCAAGGGTGAGCAGGCTGTCGGACAGGTGCACGTCCTCCACCACGGTATCCCCCAGATCGCCGTCAAAGTCAATGCCAGTGAAATTCCATATACCCCTGACGCCGCACCTGGCGGCCAGCTCCGCCGCCTCGTTGGCGAAGGCCTGGGGGAGAGTGAGTATGGCCACGTCCACCCTGTTTGCCAGAAGGTAGTCCTCAAGCTCCGAGGCAAGACGCACCGTGACGCCGTTTATGACGGTGCCCTGAAGCTCCGGCAGGCTGTCAAAGGCCGCCGTGACCCGAAAGCCGTACTCCGCGAAGCGGAAGTTTGATATAAGGGCCCGGCCCAGGTTGCCGGTGCCGATGACCACCGCCGTCAGCGTATCCTCAACGCCAAGTATCGCCCCGATGTCCCGGCGCAGGTCGCTGACGTTGTAGCCGTAGCCCTGCTGGCCGAAGCCCCCGAAGCAGTTGAAGTCCTGGCGTATCTGGGAGGCGGTCAGGCCCATTCTCTCCCCCAGGTCCCCGGAGGATATCTTCTCCACCTTCTGACGCTCTAAAAACCGCATCCACCGCAGATAGCGGGGGAGCCTCCTTATGACGTTGGCGGAAATCCTGTATTTCATCTCATATCGCTCCATAAAATATATATATCGGACAGCGCTGAAAATCGTGTAAAAAAATATAATATCCGCGTACGTGGATATTATAGCATATTATTTACACAATTACAACATCGGGATATTGACAAAACCTACTTTCCGGGTATAAAATTATCTCCGGCTAACCGGGAAACGCCGGTATTACAAGCGGTAAGCCGGTATATCAAAAATATTAACGAGGCGAATTTCAACATGTCAGACAAGTTTGTTTACGCGGACAACGCGGCCACCACGGCAATGTCAAAAACCTGCGTGGAGGCCATGATGCCCTATATGACCGAAAATTACGGCAACCCCTCAAGCCTCTACTCCGTGGGCCGCAACGCCCGGCGGGGGCTGGACGAGGCCAGAGCCAAGGTGGCAAAGTGCCTTAACGCCGAGCCCGTGGAGATATACTTCACCGGTTGCGGCACCGAGTCGGACAACTGGGCCTTAAAGGGCATTGCCGAGGCCAAGGCCGCCAAGGGCAAGCACATAATCACAAGCTCCATCGAGCACCACGCCATAACCCACACCCTGGACTGGCTCAAGAAGAAGGGCTACGAGGTCACCTACCTCAAAGCCGACGCCAAGGGCGGCATCGACCTTCAGGAGTTGGAGGCCGCCATACGCCCCGACACCATCCTCATATCCGTCATGATGGCAAATAACGAGATCGGCACCATATTGCCGGTGGCGGAGATAGGCCGCATCGCCCACG
>CANQUO010000039.1 GCA_947627085.1 uncultured Oscillospiraceae bacterium | reverse complement strand
GCACCCCCCACACCGCCCACACCACAAATCCCGTGCCCTTCTTCATCGTGGGCGCGCCGGAGGTCAAATCCCTCCACGACGGCCGCCTTGCCGACATCTGCCCCACCATGCTGGAGCTCATGGGCATAGATAAACCCGCCGAGATGACCGGCAAGAGCCTCATCGGCTAAAAAAATCCCGTTAAAAACAAAAGGAAGGACGCCGCCGCGCCCTTCCTTTTCAGATTGTCAAAAAACTCAAATTCAAATATTTTTTCTGATGACATGTGCGTCAGAAAAAATCCCTTTTGTTTTGCGGAGTGTGCCGCCTTTGGCGGCGCGCGAAGCAAAACGGCAGAAAAATATCGCAAATAGGCCCGCAGGCCTTTTTGCGATATTTTTCGCACGTTCCCCTTTGTTGGAAAAGGCCGCAGGCCTTTTTCGACAGGCTGAAAAGGAAGGACGCCGCCGCGCCCTTCCTTTTTGCTTGCTATATTTGATATTCAGGCTTCGCTCTGACGTTATTTTGCGGTCTATGACAGGTATTGGGCCAACGAATTTTCATACTCCGCCGTTATGTCGTCCAATATCCCGCGCTCTGCCTCCGTAAGCTCCAGCTCCGCGACGCCGTCGAGGGGGGACTGGGTCCCGGCTATGATCCACTCCCCGGCGAGAAGATAGATCGCCCCGTCCACGTTGATCTCCTTTTCCTCCGCCAGGACTCTCAGGAGCCTCAGCGGGTCGGCGGCGAAGCGGCGGGCCAGCTCGTACCCCACGCCTTCGGCGTGGGCCCCATCGGCACGGGCGGCGAAGTCGATGAGCTCCCGGTCGGAAAGCTCCTCCACGTGCTCCAACATCCAGTCCATGGCGTTGTCTGTGGTACTGAAGCTATACGACATAACGTGAAGCTCCGTAAACAGCTGCTCAAACGCCACATCCCCGGACGGGTAGCGATAAAAAACCGCGAAGGTCCCGCTGTCGGAGCCGTAGAAGCCCACATCAATGCCGTACTCTATTCCGCTTTCACCGATCCAGCCTTCCCCGCCGAGGCTGCCATCTTTCATCTCAATGAGCTTAGGGCCCGCCTCCTCAACCTGCCGGACGATGGCCTGGGCCTCGTCCCAGCTTACGTCGCCCAGGTTCACGACCCGGAGGATGGCGTCCCTGTCAATGGCGCTGACCCATTCATTGGCGGAATAGTCCCCCCAGGTCGCCGCCGACAGGCTCCAACCCTCATCGGGGATGAGAACCGAGTAGCCGTCGCCGGTATAAAGCGTGGCGTCCACAACGGTCCTCCTCGCCGGATTGCCCCAGTAGTAAGACAGACCGTGCTTCCAGGGAGCGGACACATTCGGCTCTGAGGGCTCCGTTATGTCGCCGGGCCCGGTGGTATCATTCACGCTGTCCGTCCCGTCCGACGGAGTGTCCGCCCCGCCGTTTTCCGTGGCCGGCGGAGTTTGCGAGGACGGTGTGCCGGGGCCGCCGTCCCGGTCGCCGGTCGCCGGCGGGGCCTGGGTGTCGTCCCTTCGGCCCGAAGCCGTGGCAAATACGATGACAGTCCCGGCCAGCGCCAGTACAAGCGCAATGGACAGGGCGATAACGGAATTTTTCCTGAATTTCATGATAGCCCGTATCCTTTCCTCAGCGGTATTTTTGCTGAAAAAGCTCCCGAATGGCGCGGGCAGAGCGCGCTTTTCCTCCATGCCGATGATGGTCTCGGCGTAGTCACGCCGCCTGCCATAGCCGTAGTGCCGTAGGACGGCCTCGTCACAGGCAAGCTCCAGGTCCCGGTCAAAGAGGAAGTACATCACCCACACCATGGGGTTGAACCAGTGCAGGCACAGCGCCACGTCCATGAGGAGCTTCAGCGCTGAGTCGAACCTGCGTATGTGCGTGTATTCGTGGTAGAGGACGTACCCCGCCCCGTCCGTATCCGACCAGTCGAACGTGCGCGGAACGAGTATGACCGGCCTTAGTACCCCGTAGGTCAGGGGGGAGGGAAGCCCCGCCAGCTCCCGGAGCCTCACCCGCCGGCGGGGCCTTTGCTCCGCCAGCCACCGGGAGGCAAATTCATTTTCCACCGGCACGGCCGTCCTCAGCTCCCGGCAAAACCGTATCCGGGAGACGGCGAAATAGAGCCCCAGCCCCAGTCCCACCGCCGCCCAGACAGCGGGAACAAGGTGGAAGCTTACGCGTTCGCCTTCCGCGTCCTGAGAAGGCGCCTCCGCCGGTCTCGCCGGCGCGAGGGAGGTGTGTACAGTCCCCGAGGGCGCCGCTGTACCCGGATGCCCGGTATTATCCGCCGGCGCGGAGGCGTCGGAAATCTCCACGACCTGACGGTCCGGAATCGGGAGCGCCGGAACCGGTAAATCCGCCGGGACGGGCACGGACAGCGGTGTCAGGAGCCGCAGCAGCGCCAGACACCAGAGCGCCGGAAAGAGCCGCTTCGGGAGCTTACTTAAGCCCACGAGCCTTATGAGGACGATGACGGAGATGAGTATGGCGCCGCCAAGACTCATTCGTATGATCGTCGTTTCCATAGCGTCAATCCCACTCCTCCACAATGGATTTGAGCTTCTCGATCTGCTCCGCCGTCAGCGCCTTTTTCCCCAAAAGGGCGGCAAAGAGCTTGGAGGGCGCGCCGTCGTAGAGCTTCCCGATGAGCTCATTCGTCTCCGCCTCCTGCACGGTCTCGCGTGAGATAAGTGGGTGGCACACGAAATTCGGCTCCCGCCGCTCTATGGCCCCCTTGGCGATGCAACGCTTGATGAGGGTGTAGGTGGTGTTCATGTTCCAGCCCACCTCCTCCTTCAATATGTCGGACACGCGCTTGGCGGTGGTGTCCCCCTCCCGCCACAGGACGTTCATGACCCGCATTTCCGAGTCAAAAAGCTTGATATCCATAAGCTCCGCTCCTTTCACACTACTTTGGTAGTTTGGGCCCAGGTACATACTACCACAGTAGTGCGGATTTGTCAACACTACCGGAGTAGTTTCTTGGAAAAATTTTTCCTACCGATTATTAAGGGAAAATTTGAAATATTTCCCGCCGTTTTCCGCCATACTAACCTCATATTACATCTTAAATTGGAGGCTAATATGCGGGAATACGTTGGCATATCGAAGGTGACGGGCCGGGAAATACTGGACTCCCGGGGAAATCCCACGGTGGAGGCGGAGGTCACGCTGGAGGACGGCTCCTGCGGCGTGGCGGCGGTGCCCTCGGGGGCGTCCACCGGGAGCTTTGAGGCCGTGGAGAGGCGGGACGGGGACAAGCTCCGCTACGGCGGCAAGGGCGTTTTGGGCGCGGCGGAGGCCGTCTCCGGGGAGATAGACGGGGCTGTGCGGGGCATGAACGCCCTTGATCAGCCGGGACTGGACAGGGCGCTCAGGGAGCTGGACGGGACGGAGAATCTCTCCCGTCTGGGTGCCAACGCGGTGCTGGCGGTGTCCGTGGCTACTGCGAAAGCCTCGGCGGTGAGCTCCGGCCTGCCGCTCTGGTCATACCTCGGCGGGGCGAACGCCAGACGCCTGCCAATGCCCATGATGAACGTAATAAACGGCGGCGTCCACGCGGCAAACTCACTGGATGTGCAGGAGTTCATGATAGTCCCGGTGGGCGCGCCCACCTTCTCCGACGCCGTGCGTTGGTGCGCCCAGGTGTTCCACACCCTGGGCCGCATGACCCGCCACTCCGGCGTGGGGGACGAGGGCGGCTACGCGCCGAGCTTAGAATCCGACGAGCAGGCGCTGAAGCTCCTGACCGAGGCCGTCGCCTCCTCCGGCTTTGCCCCGGGGAGGGACTTTAAATTCGCCATCGACGCCGCCGCCAGCGGGTGGACGGGGGAGGATAACCGGTATTTTCTCCCCAAGCGGAAGGAGAGGATAAGCCGGGAGAAGCTCATAGACCGGTGGCGAAGCTGGTCGGAGCGCTACCCCGTGCTCTCCATTGAGGACGGGCTTGCCGAGGAGGACTGGGAGGGCTGGCGGGAGCTCACGGACGCCCTCGGCGATAAAATACGCCTCGTGGGGGACGACCTCTTCGTGACCAACACGGCCCGCATACGCCGGGGAATAGACATGGGCGCGGCCAACGCGGTGCTCATAAAGATGAACCAGATAGGCACTCTCACGGACACCTTGGATGCCATCGAGACGGCGACGCGGGCCGGCTACACCCCGGTCATATCCCACCGCTCCGGCGAGACGGAGGACACCACCATCGCCGACCTCGCCGTGGCGGTGAACGCCCCCTTCATCAAGACCGGCGCCCCCAACCGTGGCGAGCGCACGGCGAAATATAACAGGCTCATGAAAATCGAGGAGGAGCTTGGACCCTCGGCCAGATTTTCATAAATAAATTCCCCGGAAAAATCCGGGGAATTTCGATGTGTATTGACAATTTTGGGCGGAGGTTATATAATAAAACCGCCCCGTAAATGGGGTGGAGAGCGCGTAAGCGAGGGAGCCTACCAACGACGGTCTGGTCACTCTTTCCGAAAGGAGGGGGTGTAGATGTATTTTACATTTACTTTTCATCGCCTTGGTTACAGATTTACTCTGCAACTTCGAGTGATAAAAGACAAAGACCGCCGCTGAGCCAAAGCGACGGTCATGTCTTGTGCCGTGACAATCAAGTTGCGGTAATAAGACGTAACAACTGTTTTGGACCAGACCGTTAGGTGAAGCCGCTATACGCGCTCTCCTCTATCTGGTCACCTACATTATACCCGTCCACGCCCCGTTTGTCAAGGGGTGGGCAAACGATATTTAAAAGACAAAGACCGCCGCTGAGACAGAGCGACGGTCATGTCTTGTGCCGTGACAATTAAGTTGCGGTAATAAGACTTAACAACAGCTTTGGACCAGACCGGCAGGAGATACCGCTATACGCGCCCTCCTTTATCTGGTCATCTATATTATACCCGTCCACGCCCCGTTTGTCAAGGGTGCGTTTTTTATATCACCTCGTTTTTCATGGCCTCCACGGGGTTGTCGCGCTTTACGATGCTCATGGAGTACATCATGGTGGCGAATACCACTAAAAATACGCTGCCCACGGCGATGGCCACGGCGGACCAGGGGAGGTAGAAGGCCGTCTCGATGCCCTCATTTACGGAGCGGAACATGAGGTAGGTGAGGGCGAAGGCCGCGGGGACGCCGAAAATCAGGGACTTTGTGCCGTAAAGGACGCACTCAAAATTCATCATCTTGTTAAAGCCCCGGTTCGTCATGCCCACGGACCGGAGCATGGCAAACTCCCTCCGGCGCAGAAGTACGTTCGTTGATATGGTGTTGAACACGTTGAGGGCCGCGATGGCGGAGATGAGGATTATAAAGCCGTAGCTTATGACGTTTATGACGGTTATCAGCGCCCGCCGGCTGGCGGTCCGCTCATAGACATTGTAAAATTCGTTCTTGCTGAGGTCGAATCCGGCGGCCTTGGCGCTGTTTATGATGTCCTCCACGCCCCGGGCGGGGTTTGACATGTTGATGTACACGCCTATGCTCTCGCCGGAGGCGTCTATTCTCATTGCTTCACTCAGGGGCATCAGCACGCATATGAAGTTCTTGCTGTTGTTGCCGTTGAGACCTAAGATAAGCTCGTCCGTCATATAGCCTATTTCGTAGGTATTGACGTAAGGGGCGACGATCGCGCCTACCTTTTCACGAATCTCATCATCGTCCGCGCCGTTGGCATGGCCGTCAGAGATGGCGATATCGACCGCGTCCCACTGCTTTTCGGGAATGAGGCTTATACTACGGGTGTCCTTTCGGAGGAAGTCCATGCGCTCCATGCGCCCGGTGTCGCCGTTATAATATCTCTTTGTGGCCCTGACCACCACCTTGGGGTGCTCGCCCATGTACTCCGCCTCCGAGAGGCCGTGGGCGGCGAGGTATTTCCGATATGTCTCGTCCTCCACGCCGTAAATATTGACCGGGGTGGTGAAATAGGGGGAGGTAGGTATGGAGGGCCGGGTATCCTCGGGGATGTCGTTCAAATCAAGAATGGCGCAGGCGCCCACTTTTTTCGTGGCCGAGACCTCTTTGACGGAATTTGAGCTTGAGAGGGCGAAAGCCAAAAGCTCAAGCTTTTCGGGGCCTACGGGGTCGGTGAGGTGGTCCTGAGTGCCACGGTAATGATGATACTCCACGTCGTAGTCGTAATCCTTAAAGGCCTCCTCCACCGCGTCCGTGAGGTACCGGCAGAAGGAGCTTGCGGAGATAAAGAGCACCACGGACATAAAGAGGCTCACCACCGTAGCCCGGTAGCGTTTGCGGTTGCGCTTGAAGTGCTTTGAGGCGATGGCCCCCTCCAGGCCGAAGAGCTTGTAGGTGAGGGGAGAGGTCCTGACCTCCCGGCGCTTCACGGACACGTCGCTTGACTGGCGTATGGCCTCGATGGCCGAGATTTTCATGGCCCGGCGGGAGGGCACCCAGGCGGATATGAGCACCGTCACAAAGCCAATGACGGCGGCGGAGATGACAGCCAGAAGCGTCACGTGCATTCTGAGCACCACGCTGGTGCCGGAGTCGAACATCGTAGAGAGGTCCTCGCCGATGAAGTGGAAGGTCACCGTCATGCCAAGTATGCCGGAAAGTATGCCCAGGGGTATGCCGATGGCGCTGACGGTCACGGCCTCGGTAAAGACCATGCGGCGTATCTGCTTTTTCGTGGCCCCCACGGACCGGAGAAGGCCGAACTGCTTTGTCCTCTCGGCCACGGAGATGGAGAAGGCGTTGTAAATTAAGGACACGGAGCCGAACATTATAAGGAAAATCAGTATTGCGCCGAGACTGTACAGCACCGTGTAGAAGCTATCGTACCTGACGATGCCGAGCGTCGTGAGGTAGCTTGAATTGTCCTTGGACTTATAAGCTCCGGCGGGGAAATCCGCCTGGAAGCGGAATATATCCTTGGGGTCCTTCAGAAGGAACCAGCTCTCAAGGTAGGGCGCGTCGAGCTCGTCGTCCCAGTATGTCAGGGCCATCTGCCCGGGAAGGCCGTAGTCCTCGTAATCGGGCCTCTCCATATAGCCCACCACGGTGTAGGTACGGGTAAGGTTTACGTGGAGCTCCTCGTCCGTGTCATAGTTATCGTAGGTGTCCAGTATTTCCCCGTCAAGGAGCCTGTCGCCCATCGGAAGCGTGACGGTGTCGCCTATTTTCACCAGCGTATCCCCGGCCTGCCCGTGTCTGAGGACTATCTCGTCCGGCTTTTCCGGGAGCCGCCCGTCGGTGATATTTACGGGCATCCGCTCAAAAAACGTCTCGTCCGCGCCCAGGACGTAGAGATACGGGTAATGGGACTCGTCGTTATCGACTACGCGGCTGTAACCCATTATCTGGGCGTAAGCGGCGGAATCGACATGTTCGTCCGCCTCCAGGCGCTCCCTGTCCGAGGCGGGCATGTAGCAGAAGGAGCCGTGCCAAAGGCCCTCACGGGCCACCATGACGTCCTGCAAATACCGCTCGAAGCTGGATATACTGCTGGTCACGGCGGTTATCATGGCGGCGGAGAGGATTATGCCCACGACGGTCACTATGGTGCGGGTCTTATTCTTTTTCAGCGTCTTGAGGGTGACCTTTGAAAATATACTCATCTTCTCAGCTCCTCGTCCCGCACTATGCGTCCGTCCTCTATGGCTATTACCCTGTCGGCCTGGAGGGCTATGTTTTCGTCGTGGGTTATGACGATAAGGGTCTGGTCATATTTTTTGTTGGACAGCTTCAAAAGGTCCACGATGTCCTGGGAGTTTTTAGAGTCCAGGTTTCCCGTGGGCTCGTCGGCCAGCACCACCGCCGGGGCGTTCATTAAGGCACGGCCTATACTGACCCTTTGCTGTTGACCGCCGGAGAGCTGATTTGGTAGGTGCTTTTCCCGGCCCGTGAGGCCCAGTATCTCCAAGAGCTCCGAAAGCCGATCCTCGTTCACCCGCCGCCCGTCCATGAGCACGGGCAGGGTGATGTTCTCCCGCACGTTCAGCACCGGGATGAGGTTGTAAAACTGGTATATAAGCCCCACCTCCCGGCGGCGAAAGACGGCAAGCTGTTCCTCGCTTTTGGCGTAGACGTCCTGTCCGTCCATGTAGACCTTGCCGGAAGTTGGGAAGTCCACGCCGCCTAAAATGTGCAAAAGCGTGGATTTTCCCGACCCGGAGGGGCCGATTATGGCCAGAAACTGTCCCTTTTCCACCGAAAAGGACACCCCGTCCAGGGCCCTTACCAGGTTGTCCCCGGAGCCGTAGGTCTTTGTGAGGTTTTCCACCCGCAAAATTTCCATGAAGCAAAACTCCTTTGTTACGTGTTATGGGGACATTTTAATAAGTCAAGGTGACTTTCCGGTGACTTTTTTATTACAGTTTAGTAATATTCGTGGTTATTTTAAGCAAAAGGGAGCGGCAGGTCTTATACCGCTCCCGTGTAAAAGCGTATCGTGAACCTGGCTCCGCCGCCGGGGGCGTTCTCGGCCTTCACGGTGCCGCCGGAGGACTGGATTATGGACCGGGCCAGTGCGAGGCCGATGCCGGCGGATTGGGCGTCGGAATTTTTGCCCCGGTAGAACCGCTCGAAGATGTAGGGCAACTCGGATGCGTCAAAGCCGGGGCCGGTGTCCTCCACGGTGAGCTCCGCGAATATTGGCGTGTCCCGGCCGCTGACGGTTATGCTCCCGCCGGCGGGGGTGTGCTCCATGCAGTTTTTCAGGATGTTCCCCAACGCCTCGGCGCACCAGGCCGGGTCCACGGTCACGGCGGTGTCGTCCCGGAGCTTGGTTTTGAGCTCCACGCCCCGGACCTCAAGGGCTATGGCGAGGGGCGAGGCGGCGGCGGAGACGAGCTCGGAGACCGTCACCCGCCTCGGCGTCAGCTCCGCCATACCGGCGTCCAGCCTTGAAATTTTAAGTAAAGCGGTGACAAGCCACTCAAGGCGGCTCAGGGACCGGGATATGTCCCTTGTGAGCTCCTCCCGCCGCCTGGGGTCCGTGTCCGGTGAGGCCAGCATGGAGAGGGCCAGATTTATGCTCGTAAGGGGTGTTTTCAGCTGGTGGGATATGTCCGCTAAGGAGTCGGCCAGGTGGTGCTTATCGTTTTTCAGGGTGTCCGACTGACTGCGAAGCGCCACGATGAGCTTTGAAAGCTCCGACTGCAAAATGGAAAGCTCCCCCTCGGAAAACCGGTCCAGGTCGTAGCTTTCATACCCGTGAAGTATCCTGTCCAGCTCGTCGGCAAGCATGCCCATCTGTTTATAGCGGCGGTAGGACGCGATAACGTGCCAGACAAGCATTACCGCCCCCGTGGCCAGGGAGGCCAGCCCGGCGGTATTCGAGACGCAAAAGCACCCTATGGCCGCCACGGACCAGAAAAGGAGGAAAATCAGGGTGTCCCGGCGAAAGCCGGAGTTTCTCATAAGCTTCATCACGGCCCCACCTTATACCCAAGGCCACGGACGGTGAGGATGATCTTCGGCTCCGCAGGGTCGTCCTCTATCTTGTCCCGCAGGCGCTTTATATAGACGGTCAGGGTGTTGTCGTTGACGAAATCACCCGCCGCGTCCCATATCTCCTCCAGGAGCTTTGCGCGGCTGAGCACCAGCCCACGGTTATTTAAGAATACGAGCAGGAGCTTATATTCAAGGGCTGAGAGCGGTATTTCCCGCCCGGCCTTCGTAACCTGGGCCTTCTCCGTGTCCACCCGCAATCCCTCAAGCTCGATGACGGAGCCGGCCTTTCCGGCCCGCCTGAGCACCGAGCGTATGCGACTCACGAGCTCCCGGGGCCGGAAGGGCTTTGCTATATAGTCGTCGGCCCCCAGCTCCAGACCCGTGACCACGGAGAACTCGTCGGAGGAGGCGGTCAGGAATATGACGGGCAGGTCAAAGCGGGATTTGAGCTCCGAGCAGACGGAAAAGCCGTTCCCGTCGGGAAGGCCGATGTCAAGTAAGACAAGGTCGAAGCCCTCCCCGGCCTTGGATAGGGCGTCGCTCACCGAGCCCACGGCCTCGGCCTCGAAGCCCTCGCCCCTCAAAAATTCCGTGAGATTCGTGACGATGCTCCTGTCGTCCTCCACAATGAGTATCCTGGCCATTTATATCACCTCCCAGTTATTGTACCACGAATAGCGGAAAATGTGGAGAGAAAAATTGAAGCGTCCTCCACGGGTTTACATTTTCGGAAAAAGGTGATATAGTATGTGCGATAATTCTGACGGGGTGTATTTATGTTCGAAAAGCTGGCCGAGATCGAAAAAAAGTATATCGAGGTGTCCGAAAGCTTGGAGCGTCCGGAGGTCTACTCAGACCCGGAGGCATACGCCAGGGCCGCCCGGGAGCTCAAGGAGCTCTCTCCGGTGGTTGAGGGCTACCGGCGCTGGAGGGAGCTGGGCGCAAGGTGCGAGGAGGCGAAGGAGCTCCTCTCCGACCCGGAGCTGGGGGATATGGCCCGGGAGGAGCTGGAGAGCGCAAAACACGAGCTGGACGAGGCCGGGGAGGCGCTTAAGATATTGCTCCTTCCAAAGGACCCCAACGACGAGCGCAACGTGATAATCGAAATTCGCGGCGGCGTGGGGGGAGAGGAGTCGGCCCTGTTCGCGGCTGACCTATTCAGAATGTACTCCATGTACGCCGAGGCGAGGCGCTGGAAAATTCAGATAGCCTATATAAACGAGACGGAGCTTGGGGGAATAAAGGAGATAAGCTTCATCGTGGAGGGCGCGGGGGCGTATTCACGGCTCAAATTCGAGTCCGGCGTCCACCGGGTCCAGCGGGTCCCCGTCACCGAGTCCTCCGGCCGCATCCAGACCAGCGCCGCCACCGTGGCGGTACTGCCGGAGGCCGAGGAGGTGGACGTGGACATCGACCCCGCCGACATCGAGATGCAGGCCTTTCGCTCCACCGGCGCGGGGGGACAGAAGGTCAACAAGACCGAGTCCGCCATACGCATAACCCACCTGCCCACCGGGACGGTGGTGGAGTGCCAGGACGAGCGCAGCCAGTATAAAAATAAGGACCGGGCCATGAAGATACTGGCATCCCGCCTATATGAAGCCGAGCGTGAAAAGCGGGACGCCGCCGTGGCCGCCGAGCGCCGAAGCCAGGTGGGCACCGGCATGAGAAACGAGCGGATACGGACCTACAACTTCCCCCAGGGGAGGGTGACGGACCACCGAATCAACCTTACGCTATATAAGATAGACCAGATAATGAACGGGGCGCTTGACGAGCTCATCGACGCCCTCATAACCGCCGACCAGGCGGAGAAGCTCAAGGGGGCGGGGAACTGATGGCAAAGAGTGAGTACAGGATAAATGCCCGGTTTGACGAGATAGTCCGTGAGGTCGAGGAGGGCATCTGCGGGGGCAGTATATCCGCCACCTGCGAGGACGCCAGCGATTTTCGCATTGAGGACGTCCGATGCGCCGTGCGCGTATACGAGCGGTACAGCTGGACCGGCGGGAACCGGGTGAGCCTGAGCGTCACCTTCTTCGGGCGCGACGGGGACGTGCGCGTCAGCGCCATAGCCTCCGGCGGGAGCCAGGCCGTGTTCTTCAAGATAAACACCTTCGGCGAGGAGGCGTTTTTGGAAAAGCTGGACGAGATAATGGGGCGGTATAAATGATAAATACCCTTTTTCTTAAACCGGAAAACGTGGAGACGGCGGCGGAGATCATAAAAAAGGGCGGCCTTGTGGCGGTGCCCACGGAGACGGTGTACGGGCTGGCGGCAAATGCCCTGAGCGAGGCGGTAGTGCAAAAAATTTTCACTGCCAAGGGCCGGCCCGAGACAAAGCCCGTCAGCATTTTCGTCACCGGCATTGAAATGGCGGAGCGGTTTTGCGAAAATATACCGGAAAGCGCCTATATCTTAGCGGAAAAATTCTGGCCGGGACCGTTGACGGTAATACTCCGCCGGAGAAAAAACGTCCCCGACTGCGTGACGGCCGGCGGCGAGGGCGTGGGCATACGTGTGCCGGACCACGAGACGGCCCTGAGGCTTCTGCGCCTTACGGACCTTCCCCTTACCGGCACCTCCGCAAACCTCAGCGGTCAGGAGCCGGCCCGGACGGGGACCCAGGCTTTTGACATATTCGCCGGCCGGGTGGAGTGCGTAATTGACGGCGTATCCCCCGGGGGCGTGCCCTCCACTGTGGTGGATATGACCGGGAATATTGCAAGGATTGTGAGATTTGGCGCGATATCGCGGGAAGCACTTGAAAACCTGCTGGGGGACGTGGTGGAATGAGGACCGTCGGCATAACTGGCCCCACCGGCGCGGGAAAGACTACCTGTCTTGAGGCCATCAAATCCCTGGGCGGCGTCGTATTTGACTGCGACAGGATATATAAGGAGCTTTTAAGGACCTCCGCGCCCATGCTCCGGGCCATAGGGGAGCGCTTCCCCGGCACGGTGAGCGGCGGCGTCCTTGACCGCTCTTCGCTGGCGGGTACAGTATTTTCGGACCCGGAGGCCCTCCGGGACTTATCGAGCATCACCCATCCATACGTCATAGCCGAGGTCAAAAGGGGACTTCAAAAGGCGGAGAAGTCGGGCTGCGCCCTGGCCGCCATCGACGCCATCGGACTATTTGAGAGCGGCGCGGACAGCCTTTGCGACGAGACCGTGTTCGTCACAGCGCCCATTGAGAAGCGTATAGAGCGCATAATGGCCCGGGACGGCATAACATATAGTGCCGCCGCCGCCAGGGCGCTGGCCCAGCGGGGGGATGAGTACTTCGAGGGGCTTTGCGGCCGTAAATTAGTCAACAATTTCCCGGACGGAGAGGGTTTTTTCCAATATTGCCGGGAGTTTTTTCAGGAGGATACAAATGGCAGAGATCAGAGATGAGCTTTTTTACAGGCAGAAGCATGTCCACGACATTTTAGACGAGGCGGGGATGGAAGAATCCGACGCCTACTGCGTCAAATACATGGACTTCCTTCAGAAGGCAAAGACCGAGAGGCTGGCCAACGCCGAGGCCGTGAGACTGGCGAAATCCTTCGGCTTTCACGAGTTTGACCGGAACGCGCCCCTCGCCGCCGGGGATAAGATTTATAGGTCCGTCCGGGGCAAGATGCTCCTATTGGCGGTAATCGGCAAAAAAAGCCTTGCCGAGGGGGCCAATATCTGCGCGGCCCACATAGACTCCCCGCGCCTCGACTTAAAGCAGGTGCCCCTTTACGAGCAAAACGAGATAGCATACTTCAAGACCCACTACTACGGCGGCATACGCAAGTACCAGTGGGTGACCATACCCTTGGAGCTCCACGGCGTGGTGGTCAAAAAGACCGGCGAGAGCGTCAGCGTCAATATCGGCGCGGACCCCGCCGACCCCATTTTCTACGTCTCGGACCTTCTGCCCCATCTGGCGGCAAAGCAGTCCGAACAGCCCCTTGCCAAGGCCATACCCGGGGAGAAGCTCAACATCATCTTAGGCTCCCTGCCCGTGCGGGGCGATACCGGCTCCGACCGGGTGAAGCTCGGGGTCATGAAGATACTCAATGACAAGTACGGCATCACTGAGGAGGACTTCCTCTCCGCCGAGATCGAGGCCGTCCCCGCCCTCCCCGTGCGGGAGGCGGGTCTTGACCGGTCCATGATCGCCGGCTACGGCCAGGACGACCGTGTCTGCGCCTTCGCCGAGCTCCAGG
>CANQUO010000038.1 GCA_947627085.1 uncultured Oscillospiraceae bacterium | reverse complement strand
TTTGGAAAAGGCTGCGCCCGCAGGCGCGTTTCGGAGGCCAACCGCCCCGAAGGGGCGGCTCTTAGGCCGGAGATGGGGTAGGGGGGATTAGAGCCCACGTCCACGTAAAAGGTTGCGCCTTGCGGCGCTTATTGAAATGTCCCAATTCGACTTTGTGTTCTTGGAAAATGACCTGGATATTATCCGATTTAAGAGAATCTATCAGGCATTTGTCATACCTTTTTGCAGCCGGAACGGCATGCTTATAATAGGCGGGCAAATCGGTGCTTATAGGTGAATGATGTGAATAAGGAATGGTCTGAACTAAATAAATCAATACAAACACAAATCAAAAAGAAAGACACCTACGCGGAAGGTATCAATACACTGTTTGAGCTGCGAAATGAGCTGATGCGAGTTTTATTATCCTTCAAGTCAGACTTAATTAGAGAAGATTTTAATGCGATCCCTTTTGTAAATGCAAACGGTTACCATTGCAAAACGATCGCTTATTCTATATGGCATATTTTCCGTATTGAGGATATTGTTGCGCATACACTGATAAACGAAACAGAACAGGTGTTTTTTTCAGGCAACTATCGGCGGCGCATAAATTCACCTATCATCACTACAGGTAATGAGCTTGTAAAATACCAGATCGCTGATTTTTCAAAGCAGCTCAATTTAGAAGAACTATATTCATACATACTGGAGGTAAAGGAAAGTACTGAAAAGATAATATGTGGCCTGTCCTACGATATGCTTAAAATGAAAATATCGGAAGAAAGAAAGGAATGCTTAAAATCATTGAATGTTGTAAGCGGCGATGAAAACGCAATATGGCTTATTGACTATTGGTGTGGAAAAGATATTCGCGGATTGATCCAAATGCCGTTTTCAAGACACTGGATCATGCACATAGAGGCAAGTCTGCGTATTAAGGACAAAATACTTAAATAACTGTAAATTATCGTTTGTTGGCGAGTCATGCCTCTATTCCGATTCGTTGAAAAGGCAATTCATTTTATATCACCCAACACCTGCCGGCAAATCTGCCGGAGGGTTCTTTTTTCACACCGTTGGATGAATATTCACGCCGGTCAAGGTCCAAGTACACCGGGTACGCAAAAGGGAATTGGGAGATTGAAATAGGGGAGGGTTTGGAACCCTCCCCTACGGCGGTTATTGGGGGCTTTACCCGAGACTCGTAGGGGCGGGTTCTAAACCCGCCCGTCCTTCGTCCCCCGCAACCTCCCTCCGGGATGGCAAATGCATCACTTCCTCATGCTTGCCCTATAATGCTCCGCCGCCCGGTACATTCGCACCGATTTTTGGAAAAGGGCGTATTTCAACGGGGTATCCGTCAGGTACATGGGACATACGAGGCGGACGAGGTCGCCGCCGAACTGGCGTTTGAAGCGGTAAAGGCCGCCCCGGGGGTCTGTCTCGTCCGTTATCTCCAAAAATCCCCGCAGATCGTATAGCCTGTCGCGCCTTTGGATGGCCCGGCGGATGGCCTCCCACTGCATGAGGTGGCAGGGCATCAGATTCCGGTGCTCGTCGCCGCTGGCCCCGTAGAGGTACCAGGTCTTTCCGCCCATGTGGACAAAGAGACCTCCGGCCAGGAGCTCCCCCTGGGCCCTAGCTAAGAGGAGCGTCAGGTGTTCCGGGGCCAGGGCGTCCCAGAGCCGGTAATAATATTCCCGGCCCCTCGCGGTGAAGCCGTCCCGCCGCGCCGTCACCTCCATGAGACCGGCGAAGGCCTCAATGTCCTCCCGGCCTCCCTCGGCGACCTCCACGCCCCGGCGCTGGGCAAGGCGTATGTTGTAGCGGAGCTTTTTGTGAAAGGCCGCCATGACCTCCTCCTCGGTTTTCCCGCTAAGGTCGACGCGGAAAACGGACCGGGGCTGGATGGTGTCCCTGGCGTCGCGGACCTTGCCAAACCGCCAGCCAAGTGCTTGGGCACCTGCGCGAAATTCCATATCAGACTCCAAAACGTCGGGCTCGGCTATGACCGCGAAGGCGCGGTATCGCCCCATGAGCTCCTTAAGACCCGAGGTTATGTCCTCAAGTACCCGGGAATCGTCCCCGCACACCGGGCCCCGGGGGCAATATATGATATTTCCGAAAACGGGGAGCTTCCTTATAAGCGCCCCGGCCCCGCCGGCGATCTCGCCGCTTTCACCCTCGGACAGCACCAGCTCGTATTTCCACCCGGCCTTCACCCTGGCCCACAAGGGCGACTGGGCGAAGTGGCACCCGGGGCTGTCCTCCAAAAAACGCTGAAATTTCGCAAAATCATCGGCATCGCTTGCTATACGCATCCATATCTCCCCTACAAAAAATTTTCCGGGGTCCCCAGACCCCGGAAATAATTTAATTGTTCAGGGAAACGAAACAGTCAATTTTCGGCATAAATTTGGAAAAGATTTTGCATCAATATTGCGTCATTTCGCGGTTTTCCAGTAGCGCCGGCGCTGGGACTCGTTGAGACCGGAGACGAATTTGACCTTGCACTCCAAAAAGTCCTGAAGGTCCATGAGCACGTGGTAGAGTATGGCGCGACTCTCGAATTCCTCCCTGGTGGCGGGGAGCTCCTGGCGGCGCATGTCCTCAAAGAGCGCCTCTAAGCGCTCTATCTGTTTATCCGGCGCGTTGAGCTCCACCACGTAGCTTGAGAGGTATTCGAGATACTCCGCCACCACGGCGGCCTGCTGGGGGATGGAGCGGACGCGCTTTATCTCCCCGTGGAGGCGGTGGAGTATGCGAAACTGCTCAAGGCGCATCTCAAAATAGGATATGTAGTACTCCGGGTGGGAGTGGAAGGTGTTGTCCTGATACTCCCAGGCGCTGTTTATGTACTCCTGGAGCTCACCCTCGATGCCGCCTATCTCCCGCCAGACCTGGCCGGTCATCTCGCCCTTCAGGTACGCGGCCACCTCACGCAGTATGCCCTGAAGCTCCCCCTCGACCCTGCGCATACTGGCGATTATCTCACGGCGGTGGGAGTAGTTGGCGTGGAAGAGGTTTAACGCCACAGCCAGCGTCACGCCAATCAGCACAAGGAGAAACTCGTTGAGTATGGACGGCCCGCTCAGGTCCCGGCTGGTGACCAGGTGGGCCGCCACCACGGCGTTTACGGATATGGTGGCCTGGAGCCCCAGGGACTGGGCGATGAACACCACCATCATCAGTATGAGCCCGTAGGCCAGCCACACGTTGTCGATGTGGGACACCACCAGGAGCGCCAAAACAAGGGTAACTCCGAAGGTCAGAAAGCGGCTCAGGGAGAGCCGGAAGGTCTCAAGCTTGGAGGTCATCAGCGTCAGGAGCGTCACCGTCCCCGCCGACGCCGCGTAATCAAGGCGCAGGCTCTGGGCGATGTATATCGCGATACTGCTCCCTATCCCGATCTTCGCCGCCCGCAAAAGATATTTTCCGTATTTTCTGCGCTTTTCCCGAATTTTGTATTCCTCCATCAATATCACCCCAGAAAAATATACAATATCCACCGTCCCTACGTCAATATTTTTGTGGATCAAAGGGACGAAAAAACGCCGGCGGGTGACCGGCGTTTTGCTTCATTTGGACGTTGACGCGCGAAGGAGGGGGACGGTGTTGACGTAGGTGGTGCGATAGGGGCGGGAGGGGTTTTCTATGCGGTCGAGGAGTATGTCCGCGGCCAGCCGGCCGATCTCGGCGCCGGGTATCTGGGCGGTGGTGAGGGAGGGCTCCACAACGGCGGACTGGGGGGAGCCGTCAAAGCCGGACACCTTGACCCGGCCCGGGATGGAGACGCCCATCTGCTTTAGGGCCGTCATTATGTGCAGGGCGATGTAGTCGTTGGCGCAGACGAGCCCGTCAGGCAGGACGGGCATTTTTTTGAGCTTGCTTATATACCACTCAGGGTCGCTGTACTGCTGTCCGTCACGGTCCAGGATGCACAGGCTCCGGTCCAGGGGGAACCCGGCCCGGTCAAGGGCTATGGAGAAGCCGATCCAGCGCTCATGAAAGCTGTTGCAGTGGTCCAGGTCCCCCACAAAGCCCAGCTTCCGGCCGCCGGAGGCGATTATTTGATTTGTGAGGGCGACGGTGCTGGCCACGTTCTCCATGGAAATAAGGTCGTACTTGAGGGTCGACGTGTTGGCCCCCGCCCAGGCGTCCACAAATATGGCGGGCAGGCCGAGAGAGCATATCATCTCGATGTAGGGACGGCTGAAAAGCTCGATGCCCAGTATGCCGGCGGTCTGATCCAGGGCGGCGTGGGCCGGGAGGCGGTTCGTCATGAACTCCTCCTCCGTGAGCTCGTACATCATAAGGGTGTAACCGGCCCGGCTCAGGGCCCCGGCGAAGGCGGGGACGAAAAGCGTGCCGAAATGGTAGTCCGAGGAGGGCATGTTGCTGGTGAAGAGAGCTATGTTCTGACTGCGGGGCTCGTTTTTCGCCTGTTCGTCGTCGGGCAGCTGCCGGTAGCCCAGCTCCTGGGCCTTGTCCAGCACGAGCCGCCGGGTGGCCTCGGGCACCGCGCCCCGGCCGTTGAATATTTTTGATACCGTATTTCTGGACAGTCCGCAGGAATCGGCGATATCCTGCATGGTGACGCGCCGTATCGCCATCGGTTTTCCTCCTCATTTATTCATGATTCGATCGTAGTTTACTATAACATATACAAAATGAAAAATCAAGATGTGCATTTTGTAAACCGGGAAATTTCCGGTTGTTATTTTTGCACAAAAAAATCAAACTATTTTTGGCTAAGTTTACATTTTTAATATTTTAGTAAAACTCTTGTTGACAATCTGTAAATTTAAGATTACAATAAGCTCACGAAATGTAAACATTAATGTAAACCCGGGTGTTTACATTAAGTAAATAGGAGCCGAAAAATTATCCGAAACAGGAGGTATCCCCATGGCAAGCTTGACACTGAAGGATATCAAAAAGGTATATCCCAACGCCGAGGGCGGGCAGAAAAAGAAGAAAAAGAAAAAGCAGGCGGAGGAGCCGGGAAAGGAGAAGGCGAACCTCCAGATAACCGACGAGGGCGTGGTCGCGGTCCAGAAATTCAGCCTGGACATCGCCGACCGGGAGTTTATCGTCCTGGTGGGCCCCTCCGGGTGCGGCAAGTCCACCACCCTTCGCATGATCGCGGGGCTGGAGGAGATAAGCTCCGGAGAGCTGTACATAGGCGACAGGCTGGTGAACGACGTGGCCCCCAAGGACAGGGATATAGCTATGGTGTTCCAGTCCTACGCCCTCTACCCCCACATGACGGTCTATGAGAACATGGCCTTCTCCTTAAAGCTCAAAAAGACGCCCAAGGACGAGATAGAGCGGAAGGTACGGGAGGCGGCGGAGATACTGGACATCACCCAGTATCTGGACCGCAAGCCCAAGGCCCTGTCCGGCGGCCAGAGACAGCGCGTGGCCATCGGCCGGGCCATCGTCAGGAGCCCCCAGGTGCTTTTGATGGATGAGCCCCTTTCAAACCTGGACGCCAAGCTCAGAAACCAGATGCGGGCGGAGATAATAAAGCTCAGGCAGAAGATAAGCACCACATTCATCTACGTGACACACGACCAGACCGAGGCCATGACCCTGGGCGACAGGATAGTCATAATGCGGGACGGCTTCATCCAGCAGATAGGCACTCCTCAGGAGGTATTCAATCACCCCGTGAACCTCTTCGTGGCCGGGTTCATCGGTATGCCCCAGATGAACTTCTTTGAAAACTGCAGGCTCACAAACGAGAACGGCGTGTACGAAGTGGAGGTCATGGGCAAAAAGATACGCCTGACCGACAGCCAGCAGAAGGCGTTGAAGGCCAAAAATCAGGCTCCATGCAACGTGGTCCTCGGCATACGCCCGGTGCACATGACCATCGACGAGGGCGATTTCGCCGGGAAGATCGAGGTCTCGGAGATGATGGGCTCGGAGCTCCACCTGCACATGAACGCCGAGGGCAACGACATCGTGGCAATCATACCCACCGTGGGCATCGACCTTGCGGCCCACTCCATCGGCAAGACGGTGAAATTCGCCTTCAGGCCGGACCTTGTCCATCTTTTCGACGCGGAGAGCGGTTTAAATCTTCTCTGAACCACTTTGGCGCCGGTAACTAAATCAATGAAAGGGGAAATAAGACATGAGCAAAGTCAAAGCCGGTCCTAATGGAGCGGCGCTCACCGCGGACCTGAGCCCCAGCAGGGTCAAGGCCCGAAAGAGATGGAGGAGGCTCAGGGAAAATCACCCGTTCCTTGTGATGCTTCTCCCCGCCGTGCTGGTGGTGTTCCTTTTCAACTACCTGCCCATCTACGGCGTGCTGATAGCCTTCCAGGACTTCATGCCCGGCGACCCGATACTCGGCAAGTACACAAACTGGATAGGCTTTCGAAACTTCACCCGGTTCTTCACCGACGTGCAGTTCTGGCCGCTGATGAAAAACACCTTCCTGCTGTGCATCATCGGCTTCGTCATCGGCTTCCCGCTTCCCATCATCATCGCCCTCATGCTCAACGCCATGAAGGGACGCAGGATGGCCAAGGTCCTCCAGACCATCTTCAACGGGCCCCACTTCATATCCCTGGTGGTCCTTGTCGGTATGCTGACGCTGTTCTTCGGCCGCTACGGCCTTGTTAACAACATCGCCGCGGGCCTGGGCGGGGAGAGGAAGTCCTACTTCCTTGAGAGCGGAGCCTTCAGGCCGCTGTACATACTCTCCTCCAACTGGCAGGACTTCGGCTGGAGCGCCATCATCTACATCGCGGCCCTCTCAAACGTGGACCCCGGCCAGCACGAGGCGGCCATACTTGACGGCGCCTCCCGGTTCCAGCGCGTCCTGCATGTGGACCTTCCGGCCATAATGCCCATGGTCAGCGTCATGCTCATCATGTCCATCGGCGGCCTTATGGGCGTGGGCTACGAGAAGGCGCTACTTATGCAGACCGACGGCAACCTGGGCGTCAGCGAGCTCATCGCCACCTACGTCTACAAGCAGGGCCTCACCGGCGTGCCCAACCAGGGCTACGCCACGGCAATCGGACTTTTCAACTCCATCATCAACGTGGTCCTTCTCATCATCGCCAATACCACCTCCAAGAAATTCTCTGAAAATTCCCTGTGGTAAAGGAGGAGAAAGAGATGTCAGTAAAAAATACAGCTAAAAAACGCCCTCCCATAAGGCTGGGCATGGGCGACAAGGTGTTCTACGCCATCAACGCCATCTTCCTGGGACTCATGGCCCTCATAGTCATTTATCCACTGTACTTCATCGTGATCGCGGCTATCTCCGACCCCGACGCGGTGCTGGCCGGTAAGGTGGTCCTCTACCCCGTGCAGATCACCATGGACGGCTTTAAGCGCATCCTTCAGGAGAAGAGCATCTGGACCGGGTATCTCAACACCATAATCTACACCGGCCTCACCGTGGTGCTGGCCCTGGCGGTGACGGTCCCGGCGGGCTGGGCCCTGAGCCGCAAGACCGTCCCCGGCAAAAAGCTCTGGATGATCTACTTCATAATCCCCATGTTCTTCGGCGGCGGACTTATCCCGTTTTACAACGTCATGAGCTCCTTGGGGCTCGTGGGCTCCATGTGGGCCGTGGTACTGCCCTCTATACTGTCGGTGTGGAACCTCTTTATGACAAAGACGTTCTTTGAGTCCAGCATCCCCGACGGGCTTGTGGAGGCCGCCAAGATCGACGGCGCGGGGGAGTACAGGATATTCACCTCTCTCGTACTGCCCCTTTCCAAGGCGATACTTGCCGTTATGGCCCTCTACTACGCCATCGGCCAGTGGAACAGCTACTTCAACGCCATGATCTTCCTCCAGGACGAGGCCAAGTACCCCCTCCAGCTGGTGCTGAAGGAGATACTGATAGCCTCCGAGAGCACCATGGGCGGCTCCGGCGAGACCATTTTGGAGCAGTACCGCATGGCCAACCAGATAAAGTACGTATCCGTCATAGTTTCCAGCGTCCCCGTGCTGTTGCTCTACCCCTTCGTGCAGAAGTACTTCAGCCAGGGCGTTATGATCGGCTCTTTGAAGGGCTGAAAAATCAATGGAGGTCATAAAATGAAAAAAATAGTTTCCCTCATACTTTGCGCGGCGATGGCCCTGACGCTGGCCGCCTGCGGCGGTGGCGGCAATAAAGACGACCGCGACAGCGCCGACGTGGATAAGCTGGTATCCGATTACGGCTACCAGTGGACCGACACCTCCGCGCCCATCCTCAACGAAAAGGGCGCCCAGGAGATTTCCTTCAACATCTATTCTTCCAAGAACGCCTCCGCTCTTGACTACAACGACATGAAGATCATGCAGGACCTTTATGCCAGCACCAACGTGTACGTCAGCTGGGAGAACGTGTCCGAGTCGGTGTACAGCCAGCAGAAGAACCTCATCTTCGGCAACGCCGACGAGCGCCCCGACGCCATCTATCACGCGGGCATGGCCGCCGGCGAGATAAACAAGTACGCCCAGCGCCATGTGCTCCTGCCCATCAGCGACTACCTTGAGTACATGCCCAACTTCCAGAAGATATTGTCTGAGCGCCCCGACATTAAGGCTCAGCTGACAAGCGAGGACGGCAAGATATACTCCCTGCCCAGAGTCGAGGAGATGGGCCTTCTCCAGAGCCCCAACATCCTCTTCCTCAATAAGAACTGGGCCGCCGAGGCCATAAAGGCCGGCAAGGTCACCGGCCTCACCGAGGCGGACCTTGTGGACGGCCTGAGCCTCACCGCTCAGCAGGCCGAGGAACTCATGACCTACTTCCGCGACAACGACATGAACGGCAACGGCAAGGCCGACGACGAGCGCCCCATGAGCTTCGTCTACAACAACTGGCAGGGCAACCAGTGCGACCTCTACGGCATGTTCGGCCTCAACGACAACCTGGAGCACCGGGTCGTGGTGGACGGCAAGATCACCTACACCGTCCAGGACGACCGCTTCAAGGAGGCCACCAACTTCATCGCCAATTGGGTCAGCCAGAACCTTATCGACAAGGTCTCCTTCGAGATAAGCCAGGATAACTTCCTTGCCAACGGCAAGGGCGCCGAGACCTACGGCTTCTTCTACTGGTGGGAGAGCGAGACCGTCGTCTCCAACCCCGAAAACTACATAGTCTGCGCTCCTCTGGTAGGCCCCGACGGCAAGTCCCAGACGGCTTGCGTGTCCAACAACCCCGAGATCAGCACCGGCGAGGTGGTCATCTTCGCCGACACCCCCAACGTGGAGGTCCTGCTCACCTATTTCGACCGCTACTACGATCCCATGATCTCCGCCCAGATCAACTACGGCCCCATCGGCATCGTCTATGAGGAGGAGCTTGACTCCAACGGCATGCTTGTCCAGAAGGAAGTGCCCGAGGGCATGACCTCCGACGAGCTCAGGCTCCAGAACGCGCCTCTCGGCATCATCTACCTCAACGACTACGCCTGGGAGCACGTGGTCAACATGGAGCCCCGCGCCAAGCTCCGCCTTGAGCGCCTTCAGGCCTATGTGACCCCCTACATCCCCGAGAACGTCACCCCCACCCCCAACCTCCAGTTCACCGCCAAGGAGCTGAACGTCATCACCCAGTATGAGTCCGCGCTCAACGACTACATCCGCACCAACCTTATAAAGTGGCTCATGAACGGCGGCGTCTCCGACAGCGACTGGTCCACCTTCCAGAACGACCTTACCGGCCGCACACACCTTGCGGAGCTTTTGGAGGTCTATCAGGCCGCCTACGACAGGTACATCGCCACGAAGTGAGGAGGCATAACGACATGAAAAATACGCGTAAGCTCACAGCCATACTGCTGTGTCTGACCCTGGCCCTCAGCCTGGCGGCCTGCTCCGGCGGAGACAACGGCGAGAATACGGCCCCCTCCATCTCCGGCGTGACCGACCAGTCCGTTGAGGCCGGCAGTCAGTTCGACGCCCTGGCGGGCGTCACCGCCACCGACGCCGAGGACGGGGACGTCACCGGCATGATCACCGTAAAGAGCGTACCCGAGCTCGATTTCTCCAACGGCAAGACCACCCCGGCGGACGCCGGCTCCTACGAGCTGACCTACTCCGTCACCGACAAGGCCGGCGAGACCGCCGAGGCCTACGCCACCCTGACCGTCACCCGCAAGACCGGCGAGGCGGTGGAGCTGGTGAGCTTCGACTTCTCCGACATCACCCCCGACTCCCACGGCTGGGAGGCCAAGATCGCTGACGGCGTCCAGGCCGCCGGCGCGCTCAAGAGCGGCGCCTACGTATTCGATATCACCGATCCCGGCAGCGGCGACGGCGACGTGAAGCTCTCCAAGCCCGGCTTTGCGCTGAAGGCCGCCGATTACAAGGTGAAGGTCTGGGCCAAGTCCACCAAGGAGACCTACGCCCATATGTTCGCCCGCAACGAGGCCTCCGAGGACTGGGCGCTCTTCGGAGACGCCTATAACCTGAAGATCGGCACCTCCGTCACGCCGCTGGAGCTCAACTTCACCTCCCCCGGCGAGGGGAGCGCAGAGCTCCTCATCCACCTGGGCAAGATATCCCCCAACCCAGATAACCCCGCCGACACCACCCCCACCGATTTTACCGTGACCATCGACAAGATCGAGATATATGAGATCACCGGTACCCAGACCGAGGCTCCCGTCTACACCGCCGACTTTGCCGACGCCTCCGCTGTCGCGCTGAGCGCCGGAGACGGCGCCAACGGCTCGGCCGGCGTCGAGGGCGGCAAGGGCGTCTACACCATCGCCAACTATCCCACCGAGGGCGGCGTGTGGAGCATAAAGGCTGACCTGGGCCTTGGCGGCAACGCCATCGAGGCCGGTACCAAGTACTACTACAAGGTCACCCTGGTATCCGAGAACGCCCAATCCGGCGAGCTTTTGGTTGAGAGCTCCTCCATGGCCGACCAGGCCCGCGCCAATTTCAACGGCCTCAACCTCAACGCCGGCGAGGAGACCACCATCACCCAGCAGTTCACCGCCGAGAATTCCGTTGAGGACCCCGTGATCCGTATGCAGATCGGCAACCCCGCCGAGGGCGTCACGGGCAACACCATCACCGTCACGGCCGTGGAATTCGGCAAGTTAGAGGGCGACCTTGATACCCAAAAGACCATCGACAGCTTCTCCGCCGCCCGCACAGATGCCGAGGACTACACCTGGAGCGTATTCAACGGCACCGACGAGGACAACGAGCTGGGCGTGGGAACCATCTGGACCGAGGACGGCAAGCTCTGCTACCGCATCGACCAGGGCGGCACCACCGACTGGCACAACAAGCTTACCATGAGCCTTGACCTGCCCGCCGACAGCTATTTCACCGTCGAGATAACCGGTAAGGCCACGGCCCCCGTGTCCTGCGGGTTCTTCCTGAGCCCCAGCGGGAGCTGGGACCCCAGGGTGTCCGAGGGCATCGACTTCACCACCGATGAGCAGACCTTCACCTTCGAGACCACCGACACCCTCATCATGGATATGCCCTTCGATCTGCTGTTCCAGTTCGGCTCCGCGGACCTTGCCGCCATGGGCGAGGTCACCGTTGAGATTTCCAACATAACCATCTATCAGAGAAGCGTGGCGTAAAGAGCACCCATGGAGGGGATGAGCCAGAGCCCATCCCCTCTTTTGGCGTAGTAAGGAGGCATTTAACTTGAAAAAAATCACTTGCGCGGCGCTGTGCCTCGCCCTTATAATATCTCTGGCGGCATGCTCCTCGGCGGAATACACCGTGAGCTTTGACGAGGGCTCCGCCGGCGCCGCCATCGAAGCCATGACCGTAAAGGGCGGCAAAAAGGCCACGGCCCCCGCCGATCCCACAAAGGACGGTTACAGCTTCATCGGCTGGTTCAAGGACGCCGGGCTCACCGAGAGCTTCGATTTTGCCTCGGACAAGGTGCAGGGCGACATGACGCTCTACGCCGGGTGGGACAAAGATACCGGAGACACCCCCTCAAACCCCGGCAACGATAAGGACTTCTCCACTCTTCGCAGTCCCGGAAGCCAGGAGGACGCCTACGAGTATATGTCCTTCTTCCAGCCCGGGAAGGACGGCACCAGCCAGCCCTTCGTGGGCGACACCATGCCGTACTTCGAGGACGGCACCTATTATATCTACTACCTCAAGGAGGCCGGGGACTCCTACAACCACTCGGCTTACCTTGCCACTACAACGAATTTTGTGACCTACACCGAGGTGGACGCCTCCGTCCTGGAGGCCAACCACGACGGCGGCCAGGACAGCTGGATCGGCACCGGCTCCGTTGTGAAGGTTGACGGGAAGTATTATTTCTTCTATACCGGACACGGCAACGGCGCGGTGCTGGAATACGCCGAGAAGATAATGGTGGCCGTGGGCGACACCCCCACCTCCTTTGAAAAGCTGGAGGGCTGGGAGATAACGCCCCCCGCAGAGCTCGGGCAGAAAAACGACTTCCGGGACCCCCAGGGCTACGTGGACCCGGAGACCGGCAACATCATCCTCACCGTCACCGCCGCCCAGGACGGCGTGGCCCGCATCCTCAAGTACACCGTGAGCCCGGACCTGGAGAACAAGCACTATGACGGCGTTATCTTCACCAACGACGAGGCGAAAAACGGGGACTTCTGGAATTTGGAGTGCTCCGACACCTTTAAGATAGGCGATAAGTACTACATAACCTACTCCGCCCAGGACGACACCCTCTGGTACGCCATGTCCGATACGCCCTACGGCCCCTACGGGGACCCAGTCAGGCTTGACGGCAAGCTCTTCTACGCGGCAAAGCACGTGGAGGACGGGGATAAATATTACATGGTGGGCTGGGCCAGAAGGTCCGAGTCTGTCTCCTCCACCCAGGACGTGGCAGGCTGGGCCGGGAACGTGGCCGTGCAGGAAATAATCCAGAACCCGGACGGGACGTTGTATCTCGACCCCGTGGATGCGGTGGAGGACAGCTTCACCGTCCGCAGGGAGCTTACCTGTGAGGGTGGCACCCACGCCTACGTGGCATCGGGCTCGGCTTACAGCTACGTGGACGCCTTCACCTGCTATGAGGGCTTCAAGCTCACCGGGGAGTTTACCTTCAACGGGGAGGGGACCTTCGGCCTGAGCTTCGACTACAACGGCCGTGACGACAAGAACAAATTTATCTCCATAGACCCCGCCGACGGCGTTATGCGCCTCGCCTTCAACGAGGGCGGCACCGTGATAACCGAGACAGCGGCGCCGCTTAATGCCGGAGAGACATACTCCTTCACCTACATCCAGGAGGGGAGCGTGGGCATCTTCTACATCGACGGCATAGCCTCGCTGACCGTCCGGCTCTACGGGGCCAGCGGCAAGCCCATCAGCATATTCGCCGAAAATAATTCGGTGCTGTTCACCTCCTTAAGGGAGTACACAAGACCGTGACGCCGCAAAAAAAGCGGGGAAGGGAAGAGATATGAAAGGTATATTCGGATATGACAGCCCCCTTATGGGAGCGTTGACCGCTATCGGAGACTGCATTTGCCTCAGCGCCCTGTGGCTGGTCTTCTCCCTTCCCGTGGTCACCATCGGCGCCTCGACCACGGCCCTCTACTCCGCGGCCTACCACTCCGTCAGGAAAAAGGAGGGAGGCCTGTGGCGGCTCTTCTGGGGACCGTTTAAGGAGAATCTGAAGCGCTCCACCGTATTGTGGGCGGCGGTATTTGCGGTGCTGGCACTTCTGACGGTGGACGTATTTGTCCTTCGGGGCATGAGCGTGGCCGGTAAGG
>CANQUO010000037.1 GCA_947627085.1 uncultured Oscillospiraceae bacterium | reverse complement strand
GTTGATGCCCTTGAAGCCCTCCTTGCCGGTGAGCTTGCGGACCTCGTCCTGGACCGCCGGGATACGGCTGGAGCCGCCAACCATCAGGACCTTGGAGATGTCGTTGCCACTGAGGCCCGCGTCGGCCATGGCCTGACGCACGGGGCCGGCGGTGGCCTCCACAAGGTGCGCCGTCAGCTCGTTGAACTTTGCCCTTGTCAGCGTCACATCCAGGTGCTTGGGCCCGGTGGCGTCGGCGGTGATGTAGGGCAGGTTAACGTTGGTGCTGGTCACGCCGGACAGGTCGCACTTGGCCTTCTCGGCGGCCTCGCGGAGCCTCTGCATTGCCACGCGGTCGTTGGAAAGGTCGATGCCGTTGGACTTTTTGAACTCATCTATGAGATAGCGAACCACGCACTGGTCAAAGTCGTCGCCGCCGAGGCGGTTGTTACCGGCGGTGGCCAAAACCTCGATGACGCCGTTGTCGATATCGAGGATGGACACATCGAAGGTGCCGCCGCCCAGGTCGTAGACCATTATCTTCTGGGCCTGCTCCTTGTCCACGCCATAGGCCAAGGCCGCGGCGGTGGGCTCGTTTATGATGCGCTTTACGTCAAGACCGGCTATCTTGCCGGCGTCCTTGGTGGCCTGGCGCTGGGAGTCGGTGAAGTACGCCGGGACGGTGATGACCGCCTCGGTGACGGGCTGGCCGATATACGCCTCCGCATCGGCCTTCAGCTTCTGGAGCACCATGGAGCTTATCTCCTGGGGGGTGTACGCCTTGCCGTCGATGGTCACCTTGTAGTTGGAGCCCATCTCGCGCTTTATGGAGCTTACGGTCCTGTCGGGGTTGGTGATGGCCTGGCGCTTTGCCACGTGGCCCACCATGCGCTCGCCCTCCTTGGAGAACGCCACCACCGACGGTGTGGTCCTCATGCCCTCGGCATTGGCGATAACAACAGGCTCGCCGCCCTCCATCACCGCCACACAGCTGTTAGTAGTCCCAAGGTCTATCCCTATGATTTTTCCCATTGTGATTTCCTCCTGTATATGAATTGAAATAAATTTACCTATTTGGCTCCCCTTTTTAAAGGGGAGCTGTCAGCGGCTCCGCCGCTGACTGAGGGGTGGCTCCCCTCTTAAGAATGGAGCTGTCACGAAGTGACTGAGGGGTGGCTTTTTAGTTGGCGACTTTAACCATTGAGAAACGTATTACCTTATCCCCCAGCATAAATCCCTTCTGGAACTCCTCCACGACCTCGTTTTCGCCGTAGCTTTCGTCCTCCACGTGCATCACCGCGTTGTGGAGGTTTGCGTCGAAGGGCTTGCCGACCGCCTCGATGGGCTTGAGGCCCAGCTTTTCAAAGACGCCCTGGAGCTGTGTCATGGTCATCTCCACGCCCTTCAAAAATGCCTCGTCCGCGCACCCGGTCTTAAGCGCCCGCTCAAGATTGTCATACACCGGCAAAAATCCGGCCACGGTGTCGGCCTTGACCTGGCTGTACAGCGCCTCCCGCTCCTTGGCGGAGCGCTTGCGGTAGTTTTCATACTCGGCGTAGAGCCTTACATATTTGTCCTTCTCCTCCGCCAAAAGCTCCTCGGCGGTGGGCTCGGCCTTCTCGGGCTCCGGCTTTTTTTCCGGCTCCTCCGGGGCCTTATCCTGGACCTCCGGGGTCTCCGCGTCCTTTTTTTCGGGAGCGTCCTCCCTGTTTTTCTTAGCCATCGCTGTCATCTCCCTTTATCATCAGTTTCCCGTAGCCGCTCGTCGCCGCGCCGCCGCCCAGGAGCTTCGAAAGCCCCTCCGCGATGTACGCAAGCTTCGCCGCCACGGCGGAGTAGTCCATTCTTGTGGGTCCCACGACTCCGATTATCCCCCGCATGTTGTCCCCGGCGTTGTAGCTTGCCATAACTACGGAGGAGTCCTTGAGCTCCAGCGCCGCGTTCTCGGGACCTATCAGCACCTTCACGTCCCCAAAGTCCGGGGATGCCGACAGGGACGCCAGATTTTCGGAGTTTGAGAGGTAATTTATGAGCTTGTGGGCCTTCTCCGGGTCCCGGAACTCCGGGAGCTTTAAGAGATTTGCCTCTCCCGATACATTGGCCCCGCCTCTTGAGGTGGCGAGCGTCTCTATGAGAAAGCCCGCTATCACCGAGGTGAGCCCCATGGTGTCGCCCACGGCCCGCTCGGTGGAGGCTATGAGCTCCGGGGTTATCTTCTCCTCGCCGATACCGGTGAAGGAGGAGTTGAACACCGCCGAAAGCCTCGTGATCGTCACCTGACTGAAGGAGAAGGGCAGGTGCACCAGCTTGTTTTTCACCGTATCGCCGGTGAGAAGGAGCACTATTATAAATGAGTTGGGGTCTAAATATATGAGCTCCACCCGCTTCACCGTCACCGTCGCGGCGGCGGATATGGTCAGCGCCGGGTAGCTCGTCAGCTCCGTGGCCATGTGGCCCACGGTGTCCATTATCTTGTCGTGGCCGCGCCCACGAAGGTCCAGCCCCCGGTTTATGGCCTCGGCCTCGTCATGGGTCAGCTCCCGCTCCCGCATGAGCTCGTTCACATAGAGCCGGTAGCCCTTCGCCGTGGGCACCCGCCCGGCGGAGGTGTGGGGCTGCTCAAGGTACCCCTCCTTGTCCAGCGCCACAAGCTCGTTGCGTATGGTGGCCGAGGAGCAGTCAAGCCCGGTCCTTGAAAGGACCGTCTTGCTCCCCACGGGCTCGGCGGAGTCGATGTATTCCTCCACCACCGCCCTCAGTATTTTCTTCCTTCTCTGGGAGAGCTCCATGACCTTCACCTTCTTTAGCACTCCACCTTTTTGAGTGCTAAGCATAATCTACCACCGGAGAGCCCGAATGTCAATAGCCTTAATAAAAATTTCAAAAATATACCCAAATAAAAAACCGGTAGGAGTTACCTCCCACCGGTTTTTGTCAAAATCAGGCCGTCAGGCCTTTTTTATTCATCCCCGAAGCTTATGCCGAGGAGCCTTGCCTCGGTGATGATGTCACCCTCCGGGTCCACCATCTTGAGCTTCCCGGCGATCTCGGAAAGGGGCACGGAGACGATCTTGTGGTTCTGGATGGCCACCAGGTCCCCGTACTTGCCGTTTTTGATGTTCAGCGCCGCCTGAGCGCCCAGGCGCGAGGAGAGCACCCGGTCGTAGGCCACGGGCATACCGCCGCGCTGCATGTGTCCCGGCACTGTGACGCGCACGTCCTTGCCGGTGGCCTCGGTTATCTGGGCCGCCAGCTCGTAGGACACGGAGGGGTAGGCCGCCGCCAGGTCCGCCAGGGACTTTTTCCGGTCCTTCTTGGACATCTCGGCCCGCTCCTTGGATATGGCGCCCTCGGCCACGGCCAGGATGGTGAAGTCGTGTCCCGTCTTGCCCCGCTCCTCGATCTTGTCTATGACGGAGCTGAGCTTATAGGGTATCTCGGGGATGAGGATTATGTCCGCGCCGCCGGCGATGCCCGCGTTTAAGGTCAGCCACCCCACCTTGTGGCCCATGACCTCCACGATGAAGATGCGGTTGTGGGAGGCCGCGGTGGTGTGGATGCAGTCGATGACGTTGGTGGCGTTGGATATGGCCGACTGGAAGCCAAAGGTGGTGTCCGTGCCCCAGAGGTCGTTGTCGATGGTCTTGGGAAGGCCGATGACGTTCAGCCCCTCCTCGCTTAAGAGATTGGCCGTTTTCTGACTGCCGTTGCCGCCCAGGACCACCAGGCAGTCGAGCTTCAGCTTCTTATAGGTGTCCTTCATGGCCTTCACCTTGTCAAGGCCGTTCCTGTCCGGCTCACGGATGAGCTTGAAGGGCGTCCTGGAGGAGCCCAGTATGGTCCCGCCCACGGTGAGAAGGCCGGAAAAATCCTTTGGTGTCATTTTCCGGTATTTTTCGTAGATCATGCCCTTGTAGCCCTCAAGAAAGCCGACGATCTCCACGCCCTCGGGTCCGTAGATGTTGTAAAGTCCCTTGGCCACGCCGCGCATTGTGGCGTTGAGCGCCTGGCAGTCGCCGCCGCTTGTCAGGATTCCTACACGTTTCATGGTATGTCAAGACTCCTTTTCTGGTTTTTCGGGATAACAACATCATTATAGCATATTTTTCCGTAATGGAATAAAAATTTTTGCGATTTTTCCGTTAAAATGAAGAAAAATTTTCCGACGTATGCTATAATACCCAAACGAAGTGATAAATTTATATACATTTAAGGAGCGATAGCGTGAACACCTTCTGCATTTTCGGCTCCGGGGAGTACGGGGACACGCTCCCCGATATTCCGGACGGGGCCTTTGTGATAGCGGCGGACGGGGGACTTGCGGAGCTTTACAAGCTCCGGCGGGTCCCGGACCTCATACTGGGTGACTTTGACTCCTACGACGGGGCGTTGCCCGAGGGCGTGGAGCTTTTGCGCCACCCGGTGATGAAGGACGCCACGGACATGGAGCTGGCGGTCCGGGAGGCCATCCGGCGCGGAGCGGGGGAGATAGTCATATACGGCGGTCTGGGCGGGCGGATGGACCACACCTTCGCCAATATCCAGCTCCTCGTCATGCTTGCCCGCAGAGACGTGCCGTCCCGGCTCGTTGGCCCAAAATGGACCGTGACCGCGATCGGCGATAAAAGCGTTGATTTTGGCCCGGAAAATCGGGGCCTCATCTCTGTTTTCGCCTATGGCGGGGACGCCGTGGTCTCCGAGACCGGCCTTCTCTACGGCCTTGACCACCACGTCCTTCACGACGACAAGCCCCTTGGCGTCAGCAACCAGTTCACCGGCGGCCCGGCCCGGGTGACCGTCCACAGCGGCCTTTGCGTGGTCATGTGGGAGAACAGATAAAGGAGACATTATGGACATAAAAGCCGCGATATTCGACCTTGACGGTACCCTCATCGACTCCATGGCCGTGTGGGACGGGGCCTGGGAGAGGTTCTGCCTCAAATACGCCCCCGTCCGGGACGAAAGGCTCTTCGCCGAATATAAGACCCGCACCCTGGGTACCGCCATCGATTTCTATAAGGACGCCTTCTCCATACCCGCATCGTCCGAGGACCTGGCGCGGGAGGTCAACGGCTACGTGCTGGAGGGCTACCGCGCCGTGGAGCCCAAGCCCGGGGTCCGGGAGTATCTTCGTACTCTCGCCGCCCGGGGCGTGCCCGCCTGCGTGGCCACGAACACCGTCCGGCCGTTGGTGGAGTACGTCCTTTCCCGCCTTGAGCTCTCGGAGTATTTCAAATTCGTCCTCACCTGCACCGAATTCGGCTCCGGGAAGGACCGGCCGGAGATATTTTTGGAGTGCGCCCGCCGCCTCTCCGCCGCGCCCGGCAATACCGCCGTCTTTGAGGACGCCCCCCACGCCCTTCGCACCGCCAAGAGCGCCGGCTTTCTCACCGTCGCCGTCCACGACCCCTCCTACGCCGCCTCCGCCCCGGCCCTCCGCCAAATGGCGGATAAGTATATATGCGGCTTCACCGAAATTTAAGCCGCATAGTCATTCCCCCCCCGTTTTCACTAAATTTTATCATATTCAACTAATTATTGAAAATAATTTATAATTTTTTGTATAAACTATTGAAATAACGAATTAATTGGTATATAATCTGCACTAATGATGAGCCGGCCAAGGGGTACCCCTTGGTCATGTCTCCAAATGGAGACATGATTGCTCCTTATAATCAACGAACGGGGGATTTGACTATGAAAACAAGTAAGTTTTTGGCAATGGCTCTGGCGATCGCGCTGGTCGTCTCCCTTGTGCCAGCGATCACGACGACCGCAGGAGCGGAGGATGGAACGAAGATTCTGGATGTTGATATGGAATATACCACGGCAGTAAATAAAGCCAACGATATTGAAAAAAAGGTTGGTGATTATTTTACCATTAATTTTGGAGCTAAAGGGGAAATCAATAAAAGTAGCAAGATTTGGGATGCGGCATCGGACGGGACATTTGAGTCGTATACCCGCTCCAACTATATTGATTTTGGCGGTGCATTTGGGAAGGAAACCGATGGACGATATATTTCTTTTAGTAGTAGTGATAGCGCCGTTGATGTCTATATCTGGTTTTCCAACAATCGACCGACCGTGACAACAGGTGGAACGGAGAGCACCGGAGAAATTGTAGTTGGGAATGCAAAGCAAGGCGTTGCGAAGTTTACCGGTGTAGAAGCGGGCGAGCACAAAATATATTACAAGACAAAGGGCTACACCTATCGCATCGAGGTCAGGGACACGACGAGCCCAACTGTGTCCGCAGGGCTGTCGGTCAAGAGCCTAAAAGCCGACAATAAAGAGCCAATAATCGTTCCTGTAAATGTTTCGGGCTATAGTTCCGGCTATGTGTTCTTTGCGCTGTCCTCCGATACGGGTAAGGCAAGCGTGACTTACACGAAGTCGGTCGAATCATCCGATGTGAACGGTACTTATACTCTGACGATAACCCCAACCGGCAAAGCGACGAAGGATGAAAACGTCACGATCTACGCCGGAGTAGCGGAATCTAGGAGTGTTCCAGATTCAGCAAGCGCTGTGGAAAGCTCAGGAGCGGTCTATAAGACAATTACCCTGACCTTTACCGATTCTGACCCGGGAACAGGCGGCTCAACAACGAACAAGAAGACTGTCAACTACTATAATTATAACGGTACCATAGAGGAAGCCACCGAAGTGGACGAGGACGGCGGCAGTTACAAATTTACGCCAATGTTACCGGACGATATTGAAGTCGACGGGACAAAGTATACCCTCCTCGGCTGGTCTACGAATCCGGAATATAAGGGAAAAGATAAGTGCCTTCTCCCGAAAGATGAATCCATAAACCTGTATGACTTTGATAAAACAGCAAACGGTGACAAAGGAGGATATAAGCTTAAAGACGAAAACGTTTATGACAAATATGGTATAATAAGCAAATATGACGCAAAGGCAACTAAAAGTGACAAACCGACAGCCAACGTATTTAAGGAATATACTGCATCGGATAACAGTGCACTCAATTTATATCCGATTTATGTAGAGGCCGGGGATAACAACAAGGTTACTGCCAACGGCCCCGGCGGCGAGACGATAACCGTTACAAACGTAAGCGTAAACGACACCAACCCAAGATGGTTGGGTCTTGTGAATGTCGAGATATACAGGGACGGTGTGCTTCAGAATACAGACCCTGAAAAACAGAAGCTGTATTTCCACTATAACTCCGACAACATGGTGGATATAAAGCTGGAGTTGAACGTCCCCGGCGGACATGAGACGGCCTACGTCATCAACGCCGTCATAGCTGAGCAGGGCGGTTCAAGTAGTGCCCAGATAACCAACAGCCCGGGCCTGACAATAAAGAACAATTATCTTCAGCCCACTGGGGGATATTTGGATAACATCAAAGGCGGAACAACCGTCAGGATATACATGAGTACCCGCTATACGGCGGAATTTTATCTGGATGGAGTAAAGCGGACAGAGAGCCCATTTAATTCGTTTGCGTCAGCTGAATACTCCACCGAAGAGAGCCTGAACGCGTTTAATGCCGCGCTCAAAGTGGCCGAGGGAGATAAACCTGACGGCAAGTATATCGTCGCACCTAATGGTGTGGATGTCAGCGATTATAGCGGCTATAAAAAGGGACCGGGCGCTTTTATTGAGGATTCATCCACGAATGAAGATAAATATAATGACGGCAATCAGATTAATCACGGTGGAAAATATCTGTTCGGATATTTTGTAAAGACGTATGACCATTCATTCACTGTACCCGCGGTGACCGCAACAGGCGAGACGACGGATAAGCTTGTGAATGGCGAGCAGTGGATACTGAACAATGAAACTCAGAGCGCCGGTACTTTCGATGTTTCCGCAAATGTCGCAAAAGCGCCGGACGGAGTATTCAGGTTTTACGCCTACACCTTTGGTAGCTTGAAGGTCACCAAGACCGTCACCGGTGAGGTGGCGCCTGATCAGGAGTTTGACTTCTCCGTTAAATTTACCGTCCCCACCGGGGGCACGTTGCCCGTAAGCGGTTCAGGCTACACAGTCAGCGGCGACACCGCCACATTTAAGCTTAAAAGCGGCGAAAGTGTGACCATAGAAAGAATACCTACCGGGACGGAGTACACCGTTCAGGAGGCGCGGCCCACCTCGAATATCCCTACCTCCACGACATATTCGGATGACGGTAAGGGGACGATCGAGAGTGGCGAAACAAGCGCCGTCACCGTCACAAACGCCTACACCGGCAACCTGACCATCACCAAGACGCTTGGCGGCACAGCGAGTGGCGCGCACGGAAGTGATATATTCACTTTCACCGTGAAGGATACCAGCGAGAAACTGAACGGTACCTACGACGAAGTTGAATTTACCTCCGGTACCGCCACGATTGAACTCAAAGGTGGGGAATCCAAGACCATCAACGGCCTTCCCGCGGGAATGACATTCACCGTGGAAGAGACTGACAGTAAGAGTGCCAACGACACCACCTACAAGGTCGACGGCGAGACCGCCACCGGAAAAGCCGAGGTCACCATAGCGCAGGACAAGACATCCGAGGTCGAAGTCACCAACCTTTACGCCAGTCCGGGCAGCTTGTCAATTACCAAACAGGTCAGCGGCAAAAACCTTGAATCCGGTACGCACACATTCCATTACAAGGTGACGCTGAAAAATAAGGATGACGCCCCAATCAAGAGCATAAGCACTTCAGCCAACGGCACCGTGACAGTCACGGAATCTCCCGACGGCGTTTATGAGTTTGATATCACTATGACTGGCAAAACCGCCAGCGCCACCGGAGTAAAATTTGCTAATCTTCCCTTTGGTTCCACGTATGAGATCGAGGAGACGGAGACGAGTCATGGTCACACCTTCGGCGCGAATTTTGAGGTCAAAAATGACGCAGACAATAATTTCGTGACCGACAGCACCGGAAGCCATAAGATTAGCGGCGACATCGGAGACGGCGAAGATATTGAGATTACTGTAACAAACACCTCTCCGTTCGGAATCCTGAAATTGGAGAGTAAGGTCGTTGGAAAGCCCGCTGATCCGGATCAAAAATTTGAGTATACTGTGACCATATCGGATAAGAGCTATACCGGCTCTATCGGAGGCTCGCGGTTTGAGAACGGGACCGCAACCTTCAGCGTTAAACCGGGGGAGACAGTGACGGCGTATCTGCCGGTTGACATCGATTATACCGTCACCCAGACTACGACGGGAATGACGAAATCTACTGTTGAGGTTGTGAATAACGCATCTGCCGGATTGGTTCAAAGAGACAGCGACGTTAAAGCCTCCGGCACCACCGGCGATGACAGCGCACACACCGTCACATTCACCAACTACTACCTGGCCGACCTGACGATCAAAAAGAATGTGGTGGGCGGCACGGCAACGGACTTTGAATTCACCGTGACCCTCACCGGTGATGATCTTGAAGCTGAAGGCGTGGAAATCAAAAACGGCGGGACCAAATTCACCAGCGGCGGCACAGTTACTGTTAAGAAGGGTGAGAGCGCGACCATCACTGGCATTCCCACCGGAACGAAATATACGATCAAAGAGACCCCCGCCGACGCGGATAAGACCACCTACACCACCGACTCCGGCACTCCCACCGATACCGCCCCCACCGACGTTGTGCTCACCGCCAACACCACCGTCACAGTTACCAACTACTATATCACTACCGGCAAGCTCACCATCACAAAGGAGATCACCGGCACCAACAAGCCCGCCGGGGCGACGGCGCCTGAATTCACACTGACGCTTTCCGACCGTACCGTCAACGCCACCATGGAGGACGGCACCGTTTTCACAAACGGTAAGGCCACCGTCACCGTCACTGTACCAGCGGGCGCAACCTCGGCCTCTAAGGACTTTGAAGTGCCCCAGGGTAAGATAACCGTCGAAGAGACCGGCGCCAATAAGGGCGACACCGTGACCTACACTGTGGACGGCCGCGAAAGCACCGGACCGGTCACAGTTACCGTAGGTGCTGACCCGGTCAGCGTTAAAGTCACAAACGAGTACACCAAGACCTCCGGCGGCACGGGCGGCGGAGGAGGCGGGACCGGCGGCACGGGCAAGCCCAGCGTGTCGATCGACGATCACGAACACTACGCCTACATAATCGGTATGCCCTCGGGACTGGTGGAGCCGGAGGACAATATTACCCGGGCCGAGATCGCCACTATCATCTTCAGGCTCCTGAAGGAGGACGTGAGGGCGGCCAATTGGACGAAGGCCAACCCGTTCCCCGATGTGAACATCGACAACTGGTACAACAACGCCGTGTCGACCCTCTATAAAATGGGCATAGTGGAGGGCCGGAATGACGGCCTCTTCCACCCCGACGACCCCATCACCCGCGCCGAGATGGCGGCGATGATGGCGAGGCTCTATGACTACGATGATAGCACCGGCGAATTCTCCAGCAAATTTGCCGACGTGGACCCCCATGCTTGGTACGCGAGATATGTGGACGCGGCGGAGAAGCTGGGGCTGTTCTACGGCTACCCAGGCGACCCCAACTTCTACCCCAACAAGAACCTCACCCGCGCCGAGGCCATGACCGTCTACAACCGGCTCCTTGGCCGCCGTCCGCACAAGAATCACCTTCTCCCCACGGACCAGATGATAATGTGGCCGGACAACATGGACACGAGCGCCTGGTACTACGCCGACATACAGGAGGCCACCAACTCCCACACCTGCAATATCGCCGGCGCGACAGAGGGCGGCGAGACCTTCGAGCAGTGGCTGAGCCGCCTGCCCGTCCGCGACTGGTCCGCTCTGGAGCGCGCCTGGAGCGAAGCGTACAGCGGCTCCGACGGCCACGACGTAAATTAATACCGTCGCCATTTCCCAACAGTAAAAAATTGCCGGAATTAGCTTCCGGCAATTTTTTGTGCCTCATGGCAAAATTTTTATTTTAAGTGGAACCGCTTTCGTATCTCAGAAAAGAGACGCATCCTCAGGGTGAAGCACGTGGCCACAAGGAGCGCCGCGGCGGCGCAGGCTAAAACTATCATGGGCCAGCTGGTGAGGGAGAAGGCAAACAGGGCGATTCCCGAGCCCACCAGCACGGCGAAGGTGAGGAGCACAAGGGGCATGACGTTCTGCCGCTGCTTTGAGACGTTGACGAAAAATAGGGCCGCCAGCGCCAGAAGCGCCGCGTAGGCCACCAGCGGCACCACGAACTCCGCCCACCCCGGGGCAAGAAGCCGGTCGATGAGTATGAGCAGTATCACCGTCATCACCGCAAATCGCACGCCTAAATTTATAAGGTTTCTGTCCACCAGCGGGAGCTTCAGGCACAGCGTCCAGACCATGTAGAGGGACCAGAGCACAATGACGCTCCACGCCGGCCCACGAAGGACGATGTTGACCACGGGGCAAATAACGGCCGCCGCCAGGAAAATGAGCCCAAAGACGTACCGGACCCGGAGCATCGCCAGGGACTGCTTTTTTATTTTCGGGTATATTATCTCAAGCTCCATACCGCGCGCCCCCCCTCAGAGACTGTATAGCTCCGACCCGGAGAGCCTGGGCGTTATGCCCATGTCCAGAAAGAGCGAGTACATGCGCTCCTCAAAGGACGGGTCCGTGGTGAGCTTGGCAATCGAGATGGTCGCCGTGCCGTTTGCCGTGACCATGGAGACGGCGGCCCGGGCCAGGGCCATGGTGCCGAGGACGAAGTCCATCTTCTCAACGTGCTCCGAGAGCCCCTCCGGGAGCTCTACCACGCCTAAATTCGAAAGGGTGGTGGTGAAGGCCCGGTCACCAAGAAAGCCGTAGACCACCCTTGCCACCGGGCATTTTATAAAGAGCGGTACGAACCGCACGGAGCGCACCAGCTTCACCGCCCCGTTCATCATCTCCTGCATCTTCTCAAAGGCGAACCCGGCCTTGAGCTGGCGGGTGACCTCGGGCAGTATCACGTCCACCGTGCTTATCTCCGGGAGCTTTAAGTGCACGTTGGCGTAGAGGGAGAAATTCCTCAGCGTCCCCGTCTCAAAATAATTGCGCATGTTCACCGGCACCTGTATGTGCACCGTGCCCTGCTGGCGGTCCATGGCGGCCTTACAGGCGATGAACATCATGGCCGTGACCAGCGCCGTCACGGAGGCTCCGCGCGCCCTGGCGGCGGCCCGGAGCTCCTCGGAGGTCATGTCGAAGTGTATTACCTGGCAGGGCTTGACGGCGGAGAGCTTCCCGCCCATCTGGAGGGCCGGCTTGTCCACAAAGCCGGAGCTCTTCCTGCCGGAGACGTATTTTTTAAAGTCGTCCGCCGACTCCGAGGCGTCGGGAAGGCCGTTCACATCAAGCGCCCCGGCCTCACATTTCACCTCACAGCCCAAAAGCCGCAGGTATTCCGCCGTGAGCGTCTTTAAAAACACCGTGCCCCCGGTGCCGTCGGTGAGGATGTGGAAAAACTCACAGCTTATCCTGTTTTTATAGTACAGCACCCTGAAGGACTTGGAGCCCGTCAGGGACACGTTTATGTCCGCGCAGGGGACGGTGGACTCCGGCTCCACCGGAAAACGGCGCTTGGCCGCGTCGATGTAGTGCCAGAAAAATCCGCTCTTCACCGTGGTGGCGAAGAAGGGGAACCGCTTTATGGTGAAGGTCAGGGCCATTTGCAGAAGCTCCGGCACGATGTCCGCGTCAAGATACATGGAGAGCCTGAATACAGCCATCTGCTTGTGGCTCATGGACAGGGGATAGACCTTGGCCGCCGCGTCCAGGGGGAACCAGTCCTCGGCGGGCCGGGAATAAAATCCGCCAAGATTCATGGGCGCCAGCCGCTCAAGGGCGTCGGCGAGCTCCACGCCGTTTTTGGAGTACCAGAGTATGGCGTTTTCAAAATCACAAATTAGCTGTCTCTTCCACTCCCGGGAGAGACGCAGATGCTGGTCCACCAGCCGGAAAAAGGCGTCAACGCGGCCGCGCTCACCGTCGGTGAGCGTGGAGAGATATGAAGAAAATTCAGTCGCCGCCCGTTTTTTTGCCATATCGTCCCCCGAAAACAGTATTTTCCCGAAAAATATCCATGCCAATGGATATTATAGCAAAAAATCCGGCGAAACGCAACGGCGGGAGAAACTTTTTGTGAAACGGATGCCGGCGCCGCTCCGCTCAGGCTCCCGTGTCTACTACCGGCTCCGGCGTGGCGGGGGAGAGTATGGCGTCCACATAGCTGTCCGCCTCCTCCGGCGGCAGCCGCAGATAGGCCATCTCCACAAGCGCCGCCTCACGGAGCTTTGAGTCCGGCACCCGCAAAAGTGCCAGTCCGTGCCTCCGCGTGAGCCCCGCGAGGGCCAAGTCCCCAGCCAGCTCCTCCGGCAGGGCCGAACAATACAACCGCTCCGCGCGGTCCTCCGCCTTGGTATAAATATCCATCCGTCGCCCTCCCTGATTGAAATTATCCATATGTTACCACGATGGAACATAAAATTAAGGGGAAAGGTGTCGGGTGGGGCGGAAACCGCGTAGGGGCCGATGCCCACATCGGCCCGACGCACCGATTTGACACACGGCTAAAATCGACGCGTTACACGATGGCGCGTTCCAATGGGCCGACGCGATATCGTAACACGGGCCGATGTGGGCATCGGCCCCTACGGAAGCGTTTTTACACGAATCCTCTTACCCTTTTTTCAAGGTGGTGACGCGACAAAATCCCCCGCCCGGGAAATTCCCCGGGCGGGGGCGACTGTCAAATATCATCAATACAGCGGGAACCTTGCGCACAGCTCGTTGACCTTGGCCCTCGTCTCCTCGGCCGTGCCCTCGAAGTCGTGGGCGGTGGCGGCGATGCACTGGGCGATGACGCGCATCTCCGGCTCCTTGAAGCCGCGCGTGGTGGCGGCGGGGGTGCCGATGCGTATGCCGCTGGTGACGAAGGGCTTCTCCGGGTCGTTGGGGATGGCGTTCTTGTTGACGGTGAT
>CANQUO010000036.1 GCA_947627085.1 uncultured Oscillospiraceae bacterium | reverse complement strand
AATTCGGCAAATACGTGCTCATCGACACCGCCGGTATGCGCCGGAAGTCCAGGGTGGAGGACAGGGTGGAGAAATTCTCCGTCATGCGGGCTCAGCTCGCCATTGAGCGGTGCGACGTGTGCCTTATAATGATAGACGCCCGGGACGGCGTCACCGAGCAGGACACCAAGGTGGCCGGTATGGCCCATGAGGCCGGAAGGGCCAGCATAATTTTGGTAAATAAATGGGACCTCGTGGAAAAAGACGGCAAGACCATGGACAAGCTGAAGGCGGACATAAGAAGGGACCTGGCGTTCATGCCCTACGCGCCCATACTTTTCGTCTCGGCTCTCACGGGGCAGAGGGTGGACAGGATATTTTCTCTTGCCAACTCCGTAAACGAGCAGGCCAACCGGCGCATAACCACGGGACAGCTAAATAACGTCCTGGCCGACGCCCAGGCGAGAGTCCAGCCGCCCAGCGACAAGGGGCGCAGGCTCAAGATATTCTACATGACACAGGTCAGCGTCCGCCCGCCCACATTCGTCATATTCTGCAACGACTCGGAGCTCTTCCATTTCTCCTATCATCGGTATCTGGAAAACCAGATAAGGTCGGTTTTCGGCCTTGAGGGCACGCCGGTAAGGATAATCATCCGGGAGCGGGGAGAGCGGGAGGACTAAGACTTGCTTTTCGGGCTTCCTGGCAGTTTAAAATATAGATAAAAGGGGGATGGATATGGACAAGCTTATGTCAGTGGTGATTCCCGCCTTCAACGAGGAGGCCATGGTGGAGAAGGCCGCCGTCGCCGTGGCCGGGGTGCTCAAGGGAGCGAATATACCATATGAGCTCATATTCGTGGACGACGGCTCCAGGGACGGCACCTGGCAGGCCATAGAGCGGGCCCATGAGAAGGACGCTCACGTCCGGGGCGTCAGCTTTTCCCGGAATTTCGGAAAGGACCGGGCGGTATTCGCGGGATTGTCCCGCGTGAGGGGCCGGTGCGCCGCGGTGATGGACTGCGACCTTCAGCACCCGCCGGAGAGGCTCCCGGAGATGTACGCCCTGTGGGAACAGGGCTATGAGGTGGTGGAGGGCGTCAAGGCCGACAGGGGAAAGGAATCCTTTTTCCACAAGGTCTGCGCCAACGGGTTTTACGCCGTCATAAGCCGCCTTGCGGGGCTGGACATGAAGCGCTCCTCGGATTTCATGGTCTTGGACCGGAAGGTGGTGGACACGCTGTTGTCCCTCCCGGAGCAGGAGGTATTTTTCCGTGGGCTCACGGCCTTCGTGGGCTTTAGACGGACGGAGCTTGAGTTCTCCGTAGCCGAGAGGACCGCCGGCAAGTCCAAGTGGTCCTTCAAGAGCCTTGTCAGGTACGCCATATCGTCGGTGACGGCCTTTTCCACGGCTCCAATGCAGCTGGCGACGGTGTTTGGCGTGCTCTTCGCCCTGGCCGCCGTCCTTACCGGTATACTCTACGCCGTTTTGGGAAGCGACCCCGGCGGGTGGCTCGTATTTTTAGGGTGCCTTGCCGTACTGGGGGTGGCCGCGATACTCGCCGGCCTTGGCGTGGCGGGGTATTATATAGGCAGGATATACCGCCAGAGCCTGGGAAGGCCCAGATATATAATCTCAAGGGAGTGCGGTGATTGAGTTGAAAGAGAAGCTCCGTGGCTTTGTCCTGATGTTCTTTGACAAGACCTTTCTGAAGTTCATCCTGGTTGGCGTCGTCAACACCCTTTTCGGCACCGCCATCATGTTCGCCTTTTATAATCTCCTGCACCTGAGCTACTGGATATCCACCGCCGCCAACTATTTCTTCGGCAGTATCCTCAGCTACTTCCTAAATAAGCACTTCACCTTCAAAAATAAGGAGAAGGGCGCGGGGACCCTTGTCCGCTTCGCGCTGGAGATAAGCGTCTGCTATCTTATCGCCTACGGCGCGGCGCGTCCCCTTGTGAGGCTCATACTCTCCGGGGCCTCGGTGAAGGTCCGGGACAACGTGGCCATGCTGGTGGGCATGGGTCTTTTCGTGGTCCTCAACTACATCGGTCAGCGGTTTTTCGCCTTCGCGGAGAAAAAGACCGGCGGGAGGGACTGAGCCGTGGAGAAGCTGAAGGGGATCAATTCCTCAAAAAAAGCCGTATATATTCTGCTGGGGCTCATCTGGATATTTATGCTTGTTCTCAACCTGCTGACCCACTATGTGGCGGACGATTACGCCTATATGATCAGCTTCAGCTCCCAGTGGTGGATCGAGAAGGTGTGGGACGTGTTCCCCTCAATGGCCGCCCACGCCCGGATCATTAACGGCCGGCTCGTCAGCCACGGGCTGGGACAGCTGTTCATGCTCTGGCCCAAGGCGGTTTTTGACGTCGTAAACGCATCCGTATTCTCGGGGCTGATGGCGGCGATATACGGCGTCGCCCGTGGAAAGGGGAGGCACAATGCCCTGCTCTTGGCCGGGGTCTTCTGCGCCTTTTGGGTTTTCATGCCTGTGTTCGGTCAGGTGGCCCTGTGGCAGATGGGGTCCGTCAACTACCTGTGGGCGCTTCTCTTTGGGCTGCTCTTTCTGCGGCCATACATCCGGCGGTTCACGGGGTGGGCGGAGCCGCCACTTTGGAGGAGGATACTTCTCTGCGTCCTGGCCCTGCCCTTTGGCATGTACACGGAGATCACCTCGTTCATCTGCGCGTTTCTGGCGGCGGCGCTTCTCGTTCTGGGAAGGAAAAAGAAAAGCCTGAGGTCGTGGCTGTGGATACCCATCCTTGCAGCCGCCGTGGGGTATATCCTGATGATGTCCATGCCGGCGGAGATGAACGCCAAGAGCGCCAAGCTTGATATGGAGACGTTTTTGCGCAATATCGACCGGTGTACGTCCATGCTCAGGACACACGGCCTGTGGCTCTTAGGCGCCTGGGCCGTAGCGGAGACGCTGGGCGCTTTACGGAAGATCGGCGCGGAGCGGCTGAGCCTGTCCGCCGTGCTGGCCTTCGGCGCCGTGGCGGCAAACTATATGCTCACCGTGGCCACGTACTACGCGGAGCGGTGCTTCTGCACCACGGCCACACTGCTCATTCTGGCCGTGGCGGTGCTCGTCCCGGGACTTGTGGAGAAGGGCCGCGGGGAGGTGTGCGCGGGCGCCGGCGCGGCGCTGGCGGTGGTCACCGCCCTGTCGATAGTGACGGGGGTATATGACATCTGGACCACCCACACGGACTGGTCCCTCCGGGAGACGGCCATCGAGACGGCGAAGGCGGAGGGCAAGACGGAGCTCACCGTTCCGCTGATTTGCCCGTCCACCAAATATAGCCCGAGCTACGGCCTTGCCGATCTCACCGCCGACCCCTCCGGCTGGCCGAATGATTATATGCGCGCATACTATGGGATCGCCCTGAGAGGGGAATAGAGAAGCATCCCCGTCCGGGGACGGGGAAACGCGCGGAAACAGGCATGCAAAGGCCATTGGCCTTTGCAGACAATTAAAAAAAGCGCGGGAACAAAATTCCCACGCTTTTTTTAACTGTCGAAAAAGACGTCCGGCTTATACCGCACGGGTGACCTTGCCGCTGCGGAGGCAACGGGTACAGACGTAAACGTGGCGGGGGGAGCCGTCTACCACGGCCTTGACACGCTTTACATTCGGTTTCCAGGTGCGGTTGGATCTCCTGTGGGAGTGGCTCACCTGAATACCAAATGAGACGCCCTTGCCGCAAAATTCACACTTAGCCATCTGCTGCACCTCCTTGCAGAAAATTTATGTCTGACATAAGCTTATATATAATAGCAGAACCAAACGAAAAATGCAAGAAAAATTTTCACGTGAGAAGAAAATATTTATATTGCGTAAGCTATTGCCAAAACGACAGTTTTTGTATAAAATTATAGTATACCAATTATGCCAATTGCGGCAAACGATCATGTGATTATGGGAGGGCGAATAAAAATGGATACCTTACACGGGATGCCGCTGAAGCTTTTGGCCGAGCAGATCGGCTTAGAGCCCCTTTTTACTTCCACCGACTACACGAAAAAGCTCATCACCACCGCCGTCATCAACAGGCCCGGACTTCAGCTCACCGGATTTTACACAAACTTCGCCACGGACCGGCTCCAGATACTGGGCTGGAACGAGGACGCGTACCTCCAGCAGTTCTCCGAGGAGGAGCGCCGGACCAAGCTCGACAAGCTCATGGCCAGCGGAGTGCCGGCCATCATAATCGCCCACGACGTGAACATACCCGAGGGGACGCTGGACTCGGCCCGTGAGCACGATATCACCATACTCAAGTCCCACCGGGAGACGAGCGAGCTCATAATCGAGCTCACCACCAAGCTCAATAACGCCCTGGCGCCCCAGATAATGCGCCACGGGGTGTTTCTGGAGGTATATTCCGAGGGCGTGCTAATATTGGGCGAGAGCGGCATGGGCAAATCGGAGACGGCCATTGAGCTCATAAAGCGCGGACACCATCTCATCTCCGACGACGCGGTGATAATCAAAAAGGTAAACTCCACCACCCTCACGGGCACCGCTCCGGACCTTATACGCAACTACATCGAGCTTCGGGGTATCGGCGTGGTGGACGTGCGCAGGATATTCGGCAACGGGGCCGTGAAGTGGAGCGAGAAGGTGGACCTGGTCATAAAGCTTGAAAACTGGAACGCCGAGAACGCCTACGACCGCATGGGCACGGACACTCAGGAGATAGACATACTCGGGGTGAAGGTGCCGTATATCGTGGTGCCCATAAGGCCGGGGAGGAACCTTGCGGTTATAATCGAGGTGGCGGCCATGAACAACAGGCAAAAGCGCATGGGCCTCAACTCCGGCAAGGATTTCGCCGAGCAGCTTGACGACTATTTTGACAGTCTGGAGAATAACTGATGGAGCCAATTGAAGCGTTTGCCCGGGAGCTGAACTCAGGCTACCCAGGGACGGGAATATTTTTCGGCGAGCCCATGAGAAAGCACACCACCTTCCGCGTCGGCGGGGCGGTGAGCTTATATGCCGAGCCCAAGAGCATCGAGGCCTTCGTCTGGGCCGTCAGGGAGCTTAAACGCCGGGGAATAGAGTACATGATACTTGGCAACGGCTCCAATGTGCTCTTTTCCGACAGCTCCCACAAGCTGGCGGTGCTGGGCACCGCCAGGCTCGACACCCTGCGCTTTGCCGGGGACACGGTCATATCCGGCGCGGGGGTACTGCTCTCAAGAGTGGCCTCCGGCGCGGCGAAGGAGGGGCTCACGGGCCTTGAGTTTGCCCACGGCATACCGGGATCGTTGGGCGGGGGCATCTATATGAACGCCGGGGCCTACGGCGGGGAGCTTCATGACGTGGTGGAGGCCGTGACATACCTTGACGGCTCCGGCGCGCTGAGGACCGTCGCGGGGGCGGAGTGCGGTTTTTCATACAGGCACAGCCGGTTTGAGGGGACTGGGGAGGCCATACTCTCCGCCACACTGCGTCTCAGGCCCGGGGACCCCGCGAGGATACGTGAGCGCATGGAGGAGCTGGACCGCTTAAGACGTGAAAAACAGCCCCTGAGTCAGCCCTCCGCCGGGAGCACCTTCAAGCGGCCGGAGAACGGCTTCGCCGCTCAGCTCATTGACGAGGCGGGGCTTAAGGGCCTTACGTTAGGCGGGGCTCAGGTGTCGGAAAAGCACGCCGGGTTCATCGTCAATACGGGGGAGGCTACCTTCAACGACGTATTTGAGCTTATGGAGCTCGTGAAAAAGAGAGTATTTGAGCGCTCCGGCGTGACGCTTGAGCCGGAGGTCAGGATAATTAAGTGACATCAAATAAAAACACTCTCATTTTGAGGTGATACGCAATGGATATGCTTATAATCTCGGGCCTTTCCGGCGCCGGCAAGAGCCGGGTGGCCGCGGCGCTGGAGGACCTGGACTTTTACTGCGTGGACAACATGCCCGTGGCGCTGATACCGAAATTCGCCGAGCTGTGCGCCGCCACCAGGGGGCGCTACGAGCGTGTGGCGCTGGTGTCGGACATACGCTCCCGGGAGGGCTTTGACGAGCTTTTCAAGGCCCTGGATGAGCTGGGCGAGGCGGGGTTCGAGTACAAGATACTCTACATCGATGCCACGGTGGACACCATCGTCAAGCGCTACAAGGAGACCCGGCGCCGCCACCCCCTGGACGGGGAGGCCGGAGGGCTGGAGAATGCCGTCCGCCGGGAGATGAAGATGCTGGAGGGCGTCAGGGCCCGGGCGGACTTTGTCATAAACACCACTGGCCTCACACTGGGAAGGCTCCAGCGGACGCTCCAGAGGCTTTTCGGCGCGGGGGTCGAGGAGAAGCTGAGGGTGTCGGTCATGTCCTTCGGCTACAAGTACGGCATACCCATAGAGGCGGACCTTGTATTTGACGTGAGATTTTTGCCCAACCCCTTCTACGTCCCGGAGCTCACGGAAAAAAACGGCCTTGACGACGAGGTGTACGACTATGTGTTCAGCTCCGATCAGGCCAGGGAGTTTTTGGGGAAGTTAGAGGAGCTTATAGATTTCCTCCTGCCCAATTATCAGGAGGAGGGAAAGATGAACCTGACGGTGTGCATCGGCTGTACCGGCGGTCAACACCGCTCCGTGGCGGTCACCGAGGCGCTGGCGCGGTATCTTGAGGGGCGGGGCCACGAGGTGGAGTGCATCCACCGGGACATCGCCAAAGCGTAACGGGGTGGGACCATGTCTTTTTCCTCAGAGGTAAAGGCCGAGCTATGCCGCGCCGGTCTGAGCTCCCGGGCTCAGGCGCTGGCGGAGTGCTACGGCGTGATGCTTTTTTGCAACACCTTCGACAGCCGCGAGATACGTATCTCCACAAGGTCCGAGTGCTTCGCCCAGAGGCTACCGAAGCTTATTATGAAGGCGTTCTCCTTAAGCTTCGACGAGACGCCGGAGGACGGCCGGGGGAGGGCCTTCGTCATAAGGGACCCGGAGAGCATCGGGAGGATACTGGCCCTGTTCGGTTATGTGGGGGGACTTGTGCGCCACCATGTGAATTTGGGGATACTTGAGGACGAGCAGGCCAGGACGGCGTTCCTGCGGGGGGCCTTTTTGGCGGGCGGGTCCGTGACGGACCCGGAAAAGCGGTATCATCTGGAGCTGGTGACGGCCCACTACACCGTGAGCCGGGAGATAACGGCCCTTTTTCACGACATGGGCTTTGAGCCCAAAAGCGTGGCCCGGGGCGGCAACTACATCATGTACTTCAAGCAGTCGGACCTTATCGAGGATCTGCTTACCACCGTCGGCGCGCCGCTGGCGGCCATGCGGGTGATGGCGGCGAAGATCGAAAAGGACATGACAAATCAGGTCAACCGCAAGGTCAACTGCGACACCGCCAACGTCACCAAGACCGTGGAGGCCAGCGCCGCCACCATGGAGGCCATAAGAAAGCTGAGAAGCTCCGGGGAGCTTGAAAATCTCTCCCCGAAGCTTCAGGAGGCCGCGCGCCTTCGGGAGGAGAACCCGGAGCTGAGCCTTGAGGAGCTGGGGGCGCTGTGCGACCCGCCGGTCACGAAATCGGGCCTTAACCACAGGCTCCGGGAGCTTCGGGAGCTTGCGGGGAACAAATAGGCTGAACAAAAGCGAATAAGCCCCAAATCATATGTACGTTATTTTATGAGTACCCTCGCCGGAGAGGGCGGAAAGGAAAGCATATGTCCTTCACTCATTTACATGTCCATTCCGAATACAGCCTCCTGGACGGGGCGTGCAGGATAAAGGACCTGCCCCGCCGCGCCCGGGAGCTGGGACAGACGTGCCTTGCCATAACCGATCACGGCGTCATGTACGGCGCCGTGGCCTTTTATAAGGAGTGCAAAAAGGAGGGCGTGAAGCCCATAATCGGCTGTGAGGTCTACGTGGCCCCCAGAACGCGGTTTGACAAGGAGCACGGGGCGGATTCGGTGCGCTACCACCTTATACTTCTCTGCAAGGACGAGACGGGGTATAAAAATCTCTGCCATATGGTGTCCATGGGCTTTGTGGAGGGCTTTTACATGAAGCCGAGAGTGGACATGGAGCTTCTGCGGGAGCACGCCGAGGGGCTCATCGCCCTGTCCGCCTGCGTCCAGGGGCAGGTGCCGCAGCTCATATTGCAGGACAGATACAACGAGGCGAAAAAGACTGCACTTGAGTTTCTGGAGATATTCGGCGAGGGCAACTACTACCTTGAGATACAGGACCACGGCATACCGGAGGAGCGCAGGGCCGCCAAGGGGCTCATAAGGCTCTCCAGGGAGACGGGCATACCCCTGGTGCTCACCAACGACGTGCACTATCTTGAGAAAAAGGACGCCTACGCCCAGGACGTGCTCATGTGCATACAGACGGGCAAGACCGTGGACGACGAAAACAGGATGAAATTTGAGGGGGACGGGCTCTACCTTAAAAGCGAGGAGGAAATGCGCGCCCTCTACCCGGACCTGCCCGAGGCCGTGGACAACACGAGCGTCATAGCGGACAGGTGCAACATGGACTTTGAGTTCGGCCACTACCACCTGCCTCTTTTCACCGTGCCGGAGGGGTACACGTCGAGAGAATATCTGGAAAAGCTGTGCGACGAGGGTTTCCGGGAGCGCTATCCCAATTCCCCGGAGGTGAGAAAACAGCTCGAGTACGAGCTTGACATGATAGACCGTATGGGCTTTACGGACTATTTCCTCATCGTCCAGGATTTCGTCATGTACGCCAAAAAAAGCGGCATACCCGTGGGGCCCGGGCGGGGGAGCGCGGCGGGGAGCGTGGTCAGCTACTGCCTGCACATCACGGACGTGGACCCCATAAAATACAGCCTCTATTTCGAGCGGTTTTTGAACCCGGAGCGGGTCAGTATGCCGGATATAGACATGGACTTTTGCGAGCGCCGCCGGGGCGAGGTTGTGGACTACGTAAAGCGCAAGTACGGCGCGGACCGGGTTGCCCAGATAATCACCTTCAACACCCTTAAGGCCAAAAACGCCGTCCGGTCAGTGTCCAAGGCCCTGGGCCTCACCTTCGCCGAGGAGAACGAGCTTGCCAAGGCCATACCCAACGACACGAGGATAACCATCGAGGACGCCATGCGCACCTCAAAACAGCTCCGGGACCTTATGGACTCGGACGAGAGATACAAAAAGGTCATCGAGACCGCCAAGGCCCTGGAGGACATGCCCAAGGACTCCGGCACCCACGCCGCGGGGATAGTCATAACCCGGGACCCGGTTCGGACATACGTGCCGTTGGCACTTTCCAAAAAGGACAACACCATCGCCACCCAGTACACCATGACCACCATCGAGGAGCTGGGGCTTTTGAAGATGGACTTTCTGGGCCTTCGGAACCTGACGGTGATCGACGACGCGGTGCGGGACATAAGGAAGACAGCGCATGATTTTGACATATCGAAAATACCCGACGACGACAGGGAGACCTACGACATGCTGGCCGCCGGGAAAACAAGCGGCGTTTTCCAGCTGGAGTCCGCCGGCATGACCGGCGTGTGCGTGGGCATGCGCGCGAAGAACATCGAGGACATCACCGCCGTTATCGCCCTCTACCGGCCCGGCCCCATGGACTCCATACCGAGGTTTCTGGAGGCCAGCGCGAACCCGGACAAGATAGTCTATAAGCACCCCATGCTGGAGCCCATATTGAATGTGACCTACGGGTGTATAGTCTATCAGGAGCAGGTCATCGAGATATTCAGGCGCCTCGCGGGCTTCTCCTTGGGGCAGGCGGACATGATAAGAAGGGCCATGTCCAAAAAGAAGATGGCGGAGATACAAAAGGAGCGGGAGACATTCATATACGGCGACGAGGCCAGGGGCATACACGGTTGCGTGAAAAACGGCGTGCCCGAGGACGTGGCCGGGAGCATATACGATGAGATAACTGATTTTGCCAACTACGCCTTCAACAAGGCCCACGCGGTGAGCTACGCCATCGTGGCCTACGAGACGGCGTACCTGAAGTGCCACTACCCCCGCCAGTATATGGCGGCGCTGATGAGCTCCGTGCTGGGCTACGCCGAGAAGGTGGCCGAGTACACCGCCGAGTGCCAGAGCATGGGCATAAAGCTCCTGCCGCCGGATATAAACCACTCCCGGAGCCGCTTTTGCGTGGAGGGGGACAACATACGCTACGGCCTTGTGGCGGTGAAGAACATTGGCTCCAAATTCATCGAGGGCGTCACGGCGGAGCGGGACGCCCAAGGGCCCTTTACCTCCTTCCACGATTTTTGCGAGCGCATGTTCGGCGGGGATATGAACCGCCGCGCGATCGAGAGCCTTATAAAGGCCGGGGCGTTCGATTCCCTGGGCATCAAGCGCCGGCAGCTGATGGAGGTGGTGGGGCCCACACTGGACGCCATAGCCGATCAGCGCAGAAAGAACGTGGAGGGGCAGATGGACCTCTTTGGCCTGGGGGCGGAGGAGAGCTCCGGCGCGGCGATCGAGCTTCCCGACGTGGAGGAGTACACCCAGGCCGAGCGGATGGCCATGGAGCGGGAGGTCACGGGCCTGTACCTCTCCGGCCACCCCATGGACGGATACAGGAACGCCGCCAGAAAGCTGGGGGCCGCGGCCATCGGCGGGATACTCTCCGATACCTCCGAGGAGGTGGAGGAGCACCGCTTCAGGGACGATCAGGATATAACCCTCGCCGGGGTGATAACCGCCGTCAGGATGAAGAGTACGAAAAACGGCGGCATGATGGCCTACGTCACCCTGGACGACGGCACGGGGGACATGGAGCTTTTGGCCTTCCAGCGGGTGCTTGACACCTCCGGGGTGTACCTCAGGGAGGGTGGACTTGTGGCCGTCAGGGGGAGGCTGTCCATCAGGGACGAGAAGGAGCCCCAGGCGGTGGTAAATTCCCTGAGACCCTTAACTGACGTGGGCCCGGACCCGGTACCGGCGCAAGTTGGGGCCGGGAACCCGCAAAAGATGTATGTAAGGCTCAAAAGCCGGTCGAGCCCGGAATTTGAGCGCCTCAAGCTGCTTTTGGAGATGTTCCCGGGGGAACAACAGCTCATAATATATTTTGAGGACACCCGCCGGAGACTTGGCACAAGCTGTATAATCTACCCGTCCTTCGTCACCGAGCTTCGTGAGATGCTTGGGGACGGGAATGTGGTACTTAAATAAGAGTATCAAGGGGGCAAAACCATGGAAAACCAGTATAACGCCAGAGCGTGGGAGTGCCGTGCCTTCGGCCAGTCCACGGACCTAAACATGACATCCACCGTGAAGCTTCCGGAATTTAGCCACAAGATAGGCGTCAACGGCTCCCACGTAGACCCGGACGGGTCGGTGACCGTGGAGAGCCGGGGCGGCAAGATCGCGGGAGGCCACGACGGCCTTGCGTTCCACTACACGAGGCTCGACCCGAACAGGGAAAATTTCCGCCTGTCGGCCAGGGTGATACCCGTAAATTACGGCCGTCTCGGCACAAATGACACGCCTCAGCAGTGCGGCTTTGGCATCATGGTCCGGGACAGCCTTGGCGTGGCGAGGCGCGACCCCTTCGACCCGGGCTTTCAGGAGCTCCCCGCAGCGTCAAATATGATATTCGTGGGAGTTTTAGCGGGAAACAGGGACGAAAACGCCCCCCAGGTCGTATTCCGCCGGGGCGTGGCCAATATCCACGACCTGGTGGGGGTGGAGCTGAACGCTGCCGATGTGCCCGGAGCTCCGGCGTTGGTCACCGGGGGACGGGGACTTCGCATGGAGCTTGGCCGGGACGACAGTGGCTTTTACGCCGCCGTGGAGGGCCCGGACGGGGCCATGGGCCGGCGCGTCTATCCCGCCGGGTGCGGGGTGAACCTTCTTCAGCAGCTGGAGGAGGGGAGCATGTACGCGGGCTTTTTCGCCTCCCGCAACGCCGAGGCAAGATTTGAGGACATAGAGCTGGAGATAACGCCCTACGCCCCGCCGGCGGTGATGCCGGAGCTCTGGAGACCTGAAAATCACAACGTGATGCCAAAGCTCTTTTTGCGCTCGGGAACAGAGAGCTCAACGGAGAAGTACATACTGACCCTCCACGGCAACAAGAGCGGCCTTGTATATGTCAGCCGCGATGGGGTGGAGCTGGGCACCGTGGAGCTTCTTGACAGGCGCCCGGCCAATATGACCCTGGAGCTTTTGGAGGGCGAAAACGAGCTTCGGTGCGTATATGACTTCCCATCCGGGAGCATTACGGAGGTGTTTTGTGTAAATTACACCCCCTGCAAATACGCCACCACCGTGGTCTACGCCGCCCCGGAGGGGTCGGACAGCGCGGAGGGCACGGTATCGGAGCCTACGAGCCTCCATGAGGCCGTGAGGCGTCTTGCCCAGGGCGGGACCGTATATCTCATGGGCGGCGAGTACACCGAGAGGCTCCTTCTCGGCCCGGAGAGCTCCGGGGCGCTGGAGGCGGTCAAGACGGTGAGGCCGGTCGACGGGGAGAAGGCGGTATTCAGGGACGCCTGCCTTACGTCCAGCGCGAATTTCTGGCATATCTACGGCCTTGAGTTCACGGGCAAGCGCTCCGACCTTACGGGGAGCTTCAACGTCGTCGAAAAATGCTCCTTCCACCACTGCGACGAGACGGGCCTTGTGGTGGGCAACGGTATGCCCGAGGGCTTCCAGTTCGCCTGGCCCTGTTATAACCTCATCAAGGACTGCCAGGCTTACGGCAACCGGGACAAGCGGAATATGAACGCCGACGGCTTCGCGCCGAAGCTGGGTGTAGGCCCGGGGAACGTATTCGAGGGGTGCCTTTCCTACGGCAACGTGGACGACGGCTTTGACCTCTACAACAAGGTGGAGAAGGGCCCCAACGCCCCGGTGACCCTCCGCAACTGCGTGGCCTACGGTAACGGCATATGGACCGACCCCGAGGATTCGGAGCACGTTATCCTGGGCGGAGGCGGCGGCAACGGCTTCAAGCTTGGCGGCGAGGGCATGCCCGTGGGTCATATCGTGGAAAACTGCGTGGCCTTCAAAAACCTGATGGCCGGCTTTTCCGACAACTTCAACCCCGGAGGCCTGCGCGTCACCGGCTGTGTGTCCGTGGACAACGAACAGCAAAACTTCATCTTCCGGGATAACCCCATATCCAGACCCCGGGGCGTCTACCGCGGCAACAAGTCTATCCGCACCGCCAAAAGCGAGTGGAAGGACGCAATTACGGGGGACGTGGACGAGAGCAACACATTGTATAACGGGTAAAGCGAAAGGACGGGTCAAATTTGACCCGTCCTTTAAGATACCGGAAGCTACCGGGATTTGCACGTAAACCTTGATCAGATGATTTTCGCGGCGGCATGTACGCCGCGAAAATTACCTCTTGTTTTGCGCAGTGTATGGCCATCTGGGCCATGCGCGGAGCAAAACGGCAGGAACCGGTCACGAATAGGCCCGCAGGCCTTTTCGTGACCGGTTCCGCACGTTCTACATCTCGACAAAGGCCGTCAGGCCTTTGTCGAAGCTCATTCTGCCACGGGCGGTTCGGCGGTGGAAAGCTGTACGACGATCAGGTGTACGGACACGGGGTCCTCGCCGCCGGCGGTGGGCGTGACGGTCACGGACGAGTTGGCGCTGGCGGGGTTGCGGACCTGAAGGGTGGAGCCCGCCGTCAGCGTCTGGATGCTCATTCCCACTATCTGGCCCGTGCCGCTGGTGCGGCCCACGGTGGTGGAGGCCACTTCCGCGCCGTTTACGGCCAGTACCAACTGGGAGGAGCCTGTGACCGCGGCCTCAAAGAGTATGAGATACGTCCCGGCGTCGGCCACGGTGAGAGTGTCCGATCCGTTGGAGGTAATGTTGCCGCCGTCGTTGGCCCCCTCCACGGGGAAGTCTATTGCCTCCCCGGCGGCCACCGGGTCGTCGTTGGACCCGGGCACCAGGCCATAGTAATCGGCGTAGCTGGCAACCGCCTCGTCGCCGGCGGGACCCTGTGGACCGGCAGGCCCCTGAGGTCCTTGAGGCCCAGTGGCCCCCGTTGCTCCGGCAGGGCCGGTAGCTCCGGTAGCTCCGGTGGCGCCCTGGGGTATGACGAAGTTCAGTATGGCGTCGGTATCGGTGCCGGTGTTAGTGACGCTGGCGGG
>CANQUO010000035.1 GCA_947627085.1 uncultured Oscillospiraceae bacterium | reverse complement strand
GTTTTTCACGATGGCGCTCTCCCTGGCCTGACGGAAGATATCCGTAAGGGCGATAACGGGCACGACACCACTGCGTATGACGTCCCCAAACACGTTCCCCGGCCCCACGGAGGGGAGCTGGTCCGCGTCGCCCACCATTATGAGCCTGGCATCCGGCGGCATGGCCTCTAAAAGGGCGGCCATAAGGCGTATGTCCACCATGCTGGTCTCGTCCAATATAACGGCGTCGCACTCAAGCATGTCCGAGGCGCATTTTTCAAACACCGTGCCCTGGCCGCTCTCCGGCATACCGGCCCCGAGGAGCCTGTGGATGGTCTGGGCCTCCCGGCCCGTGAGCTCCGTGAGCCTCTTTGCGGCCCTGCCCGTGGGGGCGGTGAGGAGGGTATTTATGCCCATCTCGTCATAAAGGCCCAGTATTCCCCGGACCGTGGTGGTCTTGCCCGTGCCCGGGCCGCCGGTGAGGACCAGCACTCTCCCGTTGGCCGCGGCTTCAAGGGCCTGACGTTGCTTTAAGGCGAAGGTTATCCCGCAGGCGTACTCCGCCCGCTCCATGAGTATGTCAAGGCCGGAGACCTTGTCCACCCGCCGCATGGCCATGGACGATATGCGCTCGGCGACGCTCCGCTCCGCGTCATAGAGGTCGGAGAGGTACAGCCCCTCCACTCCGGCTACGCGTTGTGCCACGGCCTCGCCGGACTCGGTAAGGCCCTCCACACCGCGCCTTACGCTCTCCGGGTCCACGGAAATAAGCTGTGCCGTGGCGGCGGTAAGCTTGTCCACCGGCAAAAAGACGTGGCCGTTATTTTCGTTGTGGCGCATCTCGAAGCGTATGGCCGCCTCCACCCTCTCCCGGGCGTCCGGGGCGAAGTCGAGCCTTTTGGCAAACTCGTCGGCGGCGAAGAAGTCAAGGCCGAAGTACTCGTCGGCCAGTATGTACGGGTTCTCGGTTATGACCGCCTCGGCCTCCTCGCCGTAGCTGCGGTAGAGCCGGGCGGCGGCGATGGGCTTTACCCCGTTGTCCACCAGAAATTCCATGAGCCTGCGAAGGCCCGTCTGCTGGCGAAAGCGCTCGCCGATGTCCCGGGCCTTCTTTTCGGTTATGCCCTTTATTTTTGTGAGCTCCTCCGGGGAGCTCTCTATCACCTCTAAGGTCCTGGCCCCAAATTCCGAGACGATCTGGCGGGCAAGCTTTGGCCCGATGCCCTTTATGGCCCCTCCGGCCAGGTACTCGTATATGGCCAGGCTCCCCTCCGGCAAATATCGCTCGGCGTGCTCGGCCTTGAACTGCTGGCCGAAGGAGGAGTGGGTGGTCCAGGTCCCGTATAGCCGCAGGCCCTCCCCGGCCGAAAGGCCCGGGAGTATGCCCACCGCCGTGACGCTCTCGTCCCCGGCCCGGAGCCTGAGGACGGTGTAGCCGTTCTCGGGATTTTGGAAGATTATGGTCTGTACTGTCCCCTCTATGGCAATAAGCCCGTTACCGTCCATCAGTGTACTCTGTCCCCTTTGAATATCGTTCTCCCGCCAGTATGAGCGCTCCCCGGCGCTCCGACAGGAGCCTTGCCCGGTACCGGGCCTCCGGCGTCATGCCATCGTCAAGTATATATACGCTCTCCCCGGGCCGCGCCTCCCGGATCGCCGCCTCAAGGCCCACGGCCTCGCCGGAGCAACGGAGTACGGTCAATCGCTCCACCCCGGGGAATACCCTGTTTCCGGGCAAAAGCGCCTTCACCAGGCACACGGTGAGCACCACCGCCGCCACTATCGCCACACCGGCCAATGTCTCAGCTATCATCATATCGCCCCCCAAGTCACAATATGCGGTCTCGGGGGAAAATGACAATATCGGGGCGAAAACGGTCATTTCTGGCCTCTCAGCTTGATTATCCGGTCACGCAGTATGGCCGCGTACTCAAATTCCAGCATCTGGCTTGCCTTGCGCATCTCCTTCTCAAGCTTCGCGATGGCCTCCTCACGCTCCCGCTTTGTGAGGTATTTGCCATCGTCGTCGGTGATGCCCCGGGCGGGCTTCTCCTCCTCCCGCTCCAGAACGGAGCGGATGTCCTTGACGATGGTCTTTGGCACGATGCCGTTCGCCTTATTGAAGGCGTCCTGCTTTTTTCTTCTTCTGTCCGTCTCGTCCATTGCCGCGCGCATGGAGGGCGTCACCGTATCGGCGTAGAGTATGACAAGGCCCTCGGCGTTCCTGGCGGCCCGGCCTATGGTCTGGATGAGGCTCGTCTCGGAGCGCAAAAAGCCCTCCTTGTCCGCGTCCAGTATGGCGACCAAGCTCACCTCCGGAAGGTCCAGGCCCTCCCGCAGAAGGTTTATGCCCACCAGCACGTCGAAGGTGCCCATCCGCAGGTCCCTTATTATCTCCATGCGCTCTATGGCGTCTATGTCGTGGTGCATGTACCGGACCTTTATCCCGGCCTTTGTGAGGTACGCCGTCAGGTCCTCGGCCATGCGCTTTGTGAGGGTGGTGACAAGTACCCGCTCGTGTTTTTCCGTCCTTTGGTTTATCTCCCCGATGAGGTCGTCTATCTGCCCCTCCACGGGCCGGACCTCCACCCTGGGGTCCAGAAGCCCCGTGGGGCGGATTATCTGCTCGGCTATCTGCCCCGCCCGCTCCCGCTCGTACTCGGCGGGGGTGGCGGAGACGTAGATGGCCTGGTTTATCCTCTCGTTGAATTCGTCAAACTTAAGGGGCCTGTTGTCGAAGGCCGAGGGGAGCCGGAAGCCGTACTCCACCAGCGACTCCTTCCGGGCCCTGTCCCCCCGGTACATGGCCCGGACCTGTGGGAGGGTCACGTGGCTTTCGTCCACGAAAAGTATGAAGTCCTTTGGGAAATAGTCAAGGAGCGTCATGGGCGCTGAGCCCTCGGGCCGGCCGGAGATTATCCGGGAGTAGTTCTCTATTCCGGAGCAGTAGCCCAGCTCCTGGAGCATCTCCACGTCGTACATTGTCCGCTGGTATATCCTCTGGGCCTCGATGAGCTTGTCGTGGTCCTTAAACCATTTTACCCGCTCGTCCATCTCCCGGAGTATCTCCTGAATGGCCCTGTCCATCTTCTCCCTGGGCGTCACGTAGTGGGTAGCCGGCCAGATGGGGATATTGGTGAGCCTTCGCACCACGGCGCCGGTGACTGTGTTTATCTCGCTTATCCTGTCTATCTCGTCCCCGAAAAACTCTATTCTCAGGGCCGTGTCCTTCCAGTAGGCGGGCCAGACCTCCACCGTGTCCCCCCGGACCCGGAACATGTTGCGCTCAAAGGCCAGGTCGTTGCGCTCGTAGCGTATGTCCGCCAGCTTTTTTAGAAGCTCCGGTATCTTGATCTCCATCCCCACCCGGAGGGAGACCATCATCGCCTCAAAGTCGTCGGGCTCGCCAAGGCCGTAGATACAGCTGACGGAGCTCACCACTATGACGTCCCGGCGCTCCAAAAGGGAGGCCGTGGCGGAAAGGCGGAGCCTATCTATCTCGTCGTTTACGGAGCTGTCCTTTTCTATATATGTGTCCGTGTGGGCGATGTACGCCTCGGGCTGGTAGTAGTCGTAGTAGCTCACGAAATACTCAACGGCGTTCTCCGGGAAAAACTCCTTAAATTCCGCGCAAAGCTGTGCCGCCAGCGTCTTGTTGTGGGCCAGTACCAGCGTGGGGCGGCCCATGCGGGCTATGACGTTTGCCATGGTGAAGGTCTTGCCCGAGCCCGTGACGCCCAGAAGCACCTGCTCGTCTATGCCCATCTCCAGCCCCCGGCACAGCGTGTCTATGGCCTCGGGCTGGTCGCCCATGGGCTTATATGGCGCGTGCAGTTTAAATTCCATCCTCTCACCCCTGTCGGCACTTGCCTAACTGTTTTCCAGCATCCCCGCGTCTGCCATGGACACAAAGTCCCCGTCGGCCACCACCAGGTGGTCCACTAATTCCACGTCCACCAGCGCCAGGGCCCTTTTGAGCTCCATTGTGGCCTCCCGGTCCTCCCTTGAGGGCACGGCCACGCCGCTGGGGTGGTTGTGGGCGACTATCACCGCCGCGGCGTGCATCGTTATGGCGCACTCGGCCACCTTTCGCACGTTGACGCCGGTGCCCGTGTGGCCGCCCCGGTCCAAGAGCCTGCACCCGATGAGCCGCCGCTTGCCGTCAAGGCAGGCCGCGTACATGACCTCCCTGGTCTCGCCCACGAAATAGGGAAGCAGCGCCCGCCCCGCGTCCGTCGAGCTCATTAGCGCCCCGTCGAAGCTCTGGCCCGATATGGCGTACCGGCGTGAAAGTGCCGGTATGAGCGTGAGGAGCGCCGCCGTGCTCTCCCCGGAGCCCTCCACGGCGGCCAGCTCCTCCGGGGAGGCGTCCAGCACCCCGGCCAGGGAGCCGAATTTGTCCAAAAGCCGGTGGGCCAGGGGGTTTACGTCCCGCTGGGGTATGGCGTAGAAGAGCAAAAGCTCCAGGACCTCGTGGTCGGCGAAGCCGTCCAGCCCGTTTTTCAAGAACCTCTCCTTCATCCTGCGCCTGTGTCCGTCGTGACCGCCCATGCGCCGGCCCTCCTTTTTGATTACAATTTGTAATCGCGAACCTAATCCTGCAAATTTTTCCCGTCGCTTCGCGGTCCGGCATGTTTAAAGCGCGAAAGAACGGCAGTGGAAATCGCCCGAAAACATCTGTCCGTCCACTCCAATATTTTTCCAGCTGTCCTCCCGAAGGGGGCGCCGTAAGTTGACGTAAAAGCGGTTCGTATCTGACTTTACATTTAGTTATTCACATTGTCCACAGGGTTTTCCACAGCCTGAACCGCCTCTCCCGCTAAGAAAATCCCGGTTTTTACCATGTTCTGTCAATTCCCGGACCGCCACTGTGTGGAAAACTCATAAAAGGGGCGGGCTTTACATAATAACACTTATTCCGCCGGCGTGGGAGAAAAAGCTTCAAAAATGACGCCCGTGGTTTACAAAATTTCTCTCAAAACGTGAGAGAGTCGATATCCATGGTGGCATAGGCGTTGAGCTCCTGTCCGGCCCGAGCCCCGGCCAGATATTCGTAGTAGCCCTGGCACCCGATCATGGCGGCGTTATCGCCGCACAGCTTCAGCGGCGGCACGAAAAGCCGCTTATTTTCCCTCTTGCAGGCGGCCTCGAAGTCCGCTCTTATCCGCTTATTTGCCGCCACGCCCCCGGCCACAACTACGGTGTCGTAGCGGAGCTTTCGTGCCGCGTCCATGGTCCTTGGCACCAGCGCCTCGCTGACGGCCCGCTGGAAGCTTGCGGCAAGGCCCGCCCTGTCGAGCTTAACTCCCCGCTGTTCGGCCGTGTGGACTATGTTCACCACAGCCGTCTTAAGGCCGGAGAAGGACATGTCGAAGGGGTGTCCATCTATTTTGGCGTGGGGAAGGTCGAATGCCCTGTCGTCCCCGCCCTCGGCCAGGTTCTGGAGCGGCAGTCCCCCGGGGTAGGGCAGGCCCAGCACCCGGGCGGCCTTGTCGAAGCACTCCCCCGCCGCGTCGTCGTGGGTGGAGCCGAGAATACTCATGTCCGTGTAGTCCCGCACGTCCACAATGGCCGTATTGCCCCCGGATATGGCAAGGCACACAAAGGGCGGCTCAAGCTCCGGGAAGGCGATGAAATTGGCGGCTATGTGTCCCCGGACGTGGTGGACGGGTACGAGGGGTATGCCCAGAGCCAGGGCCGCCCCCTTGGCGAAGTTCACCCCCACCAAAAGCGCCCCGATGAGCCCCGGGGCCGCGGTGACAGCTATGGCGTCAAGGCCGGACCTTGCGAGCCCCGCCTTTTTTATTGCCTCCTCGGCAAGGCGGGAGATGACCTTTATGTGGTTCCGTGAGGCGATCTCTGGCACCACGCCGCCGTATATGGCGTGCATGTCCGCCTGGGACAGCACCTCGTTTGAAAGCACCTGCCGTCCGTCCCGTACCACGGCCGCCGCCGTCTCGTCGCAGGAGGACTCTATGGCCAATATGTTCATAATTTAAGCTCCATTATTATCGCGTCCTCTCTGGGCGCGTCGTAGTAGTCTTTTCTCTCCCCCAGGACCGTAAAGCCCAGCCCTTCATACAGCGCCCGGGCGGATGCGTTGCTCCGGCGGACCTCCAGGAGCATCCTCCCGGCCCCCCGGCGGCGCGCCTCGCGAAATACGGACTCCATGAGCTCGCGCCCCACGCCCCGCCTTCGCTTATCCGGCGCCACGGCGATGTTGTATAGCTCGCAGTCCTCAAAGGAGCAGTGGAATATGGCGTAGCCCAGTATCTCCCCCTCCCCGGCGGCCACTAATATGCCGCCGTAGGGGTCCTCAAGGCAGTCCTCCACCCCCTTTTGGCTCCAGGGGTCCGTGAAGCTTGCGCGCTCGATGTCCATTATCCCCCGCATGTCCCGGGCTCGTCCGTAGTATATATCCATGCTCATCCCTTGGCCGCGTACCAGTTGTCCCCGGACCCGGCCTCAACGGTCAGCGGCACCGTGAGGCTGGCCGCGGACTGCATCTCGTCGATGAGGAGCTTTTTCACCTTATCGGCATCCTCACTGCGGCACTCAACGATGAGCTCGTCGTGGACCTGCAAAAGAAGTCTGGCGTCCAGCCCGGAGCGGCGAAGGGCCCTGTCCACGTTGACCATGGCTATCTTCATTATGTCCGCCGCCGTGCCCTGGATGGGCATGTTCCGGGCCACGCGCTCCCCAAAGGAGCGCAGATTGAAGTTTGAGCTCTTAAGCTCCGGCATGGGCCGCCTCCTGCCGTAGAGTGTTGTGGCCGCGCCGGTCTCCTTGGCGTTTGCTATGACGGCCTCCATATAGTCCGCCACGCCCTTATAGGAGCTCATGTAGGTGTTTATATAGTCACGTGCCTCGTACACCGACACCCCGATGTCCTCCGCCAGGGAGAAGGCCGAGATACCGTAAACTATGCCGAAGTTCACCGCCTTGGCCTGTCCCCTCTGGGTGTGGGTGACCTCCTCGGGGGGTATGCCCAGCACCTGGGCCGCCGTCATCCGGTGGATGTCCTCCCCGGACAAAAAGGCCGCCTTCATGTGCTCGTCCCCGGAGATATGGGCCAGGATGCGAAGCTCTATCTGGCTGTAATCCGCGTCCACCAGTGTATAGCCCTGGGGGGCGACGAACATCTTCCGTATCTCCCCGCCCAGCTCCCGTCGGATGGGGATATTCTGCAAATTGGGCTCCGTGGAGCTTAAGCGGCCCGTGGCGGTGACGGTCATCTGGAAATTCGTGTGTATCCGCCCGTCGGTTGCTATGACCTTCTGAAGCCCGTCGGCGTAGGTGGATTTGAGCTTTGAAAGCTCGCGGTACTCCAGCACCTTCCCGACGATGGGGTGCTTGGGGCGGAGCTTTTCCAGCACGTCGGCGTTGGTGGAGTAGCCACGGTTGTTTTTCTTCCCGGCGGGCAGTCCCAGCCTTTCAAAGAGCACCTCGCCCAGCTGCTTTGGGGAGTTTATGTTGAATTTCTCCCCGGCAAGCTCGTATATTTCCCCGGAGAGGGCGTCTATCTGCCTGCCCAGCATGTCCCCGAAGGCCGCCAGGGCCCCCCGGTCCACCAAAAATCCGGCCCGCTCCATCCTGGCCAGCACCGGACAAAGGGGCATCTCCATCTCGTCCATGAGGAAACGAAGCCCCGCCTCCTCAAGCTTCGGCTCCAATCTCTCCCTTAAGCACTCCACCGCCGCGGCCTCGGAAAGTAGTCTCCCCACAAGCTTTAAGCCGTCGTCAAGGAGGGAGAACTGCCCGTCCTCGTCGGCCCCGTCCATGGGCGTAAAGCCGCAGTATTTTTCGCACAGCCGCGCAAGCTCGTACTTGCTGGCCGTGGGGTCAAGAAGGTAGGCGGCGATGGCCGAGTCGAACACCCAGCCCTCCCCGGGAAGGCCCATGTCCATAAGGGCCCTTATGGTGTCCTTCACGTCGTGGCCCAGCTTTTTTATATTCTCATCGCACAGCGCCTCAAGGGCCGGCCGCCACTGGGGCGAGTCCTCCCGCAGGATATAGCCTAAGCACTTATCCTCGTCCTCCCGGTCCAGGCTCACACAGCAAAGGTCCATGTTATCGGAAAACCGGACGGCCACGGGGCTTCTTTTGATGTCCTCCAAAAATTCCGCCAGCGTCTCACCGTCCGTCACCTCCACGGTGACGCACTCGGCCTGAAATTCCATGGGCTCCGCCTGCATGTCGGTGGCCTCGGGCGCTCTGAGGCCGTAGGCCTCGATGAGCTTTCTAAACTCAAGGCGCGTGAACAGCTCAAAGAGCTTATCGTTGTCCACCGGCAAGACCTTGTTGTCCTCCGGCGTAAACTCAATGGGGGCACAGCACCTTATGGTGGCCAGGTCCTTTGACATGACCGCCTGCTCCCGCCCCTCCGTCAGCTTCGCTATGAGCCCCGCCTTGGCCGGAACCCCGGGGGATTGCTCGATATCCGGGAGCTTTTCATATATCCTCTCCACGTCCCCGTAGAGCTGTATAAGCCCCTTGGCCGTCTTTTCCCCGACTCCCCGGACGCCGGGTATGTTGTCGGAGCTGTCGCCCATCAGGGCCTTAAGATCGATCATGTGTATGGGGTCAAAGCCGTACTCCTCCCGGAAAACCTCCGGCGTCACGGCCCTGGTGCTTGTCTGGCCCATCCGGGTGGTCACCAGATTCACGGTGACATGCTCGTCCACCAATTGCAGACTGTCCCGATCCCCGGTGCATATGACGCACTCCCAGCCGGCCTCGGCGCATTTTTTGGAGATGGTACCCAAAAGGTCGTCGGCCTCCCACCCCGCCAGCTCGTACCGGCGGATGTTCATGGCATCCAGCGTCTCCTTCAAAATTGGCATCTGGACCGCCAGCTCCTCGGGCATACCGTGGCGGGTGGCCTTGTACCCCTCGTACTGCTCATGCCGGAAGGTGGGCGCCGGTAGGTCGAAGGTCACACATATCCCGTCCGGCTCCTCATCGCCCATGACTTTGCGGAGGATGTTGATAAAACCGTATATCCCGTTCGTAGGCGTCCCGTCCGAGGCGTTCAGCATCCTCACCCCGTAAAACGCCCTGTTCACGATACTGTTGCCGTCAAGGACCACAAGCTTCATGGAGCATCCCCCTTTTTTACGCGTTATTATACCTATCCGCGAAGCGGATATGGTATATTAGCCATGTTTTTCGGTTTCCGGCGAAGCCGGAGAGAAAAACGGCGTAAAATCAATATAATATCCGCTACAGCGGATATTATATCACATATGGTACGTAAATTGCAACGGTACGCTCATGCGCCGCAGGGCTTTTTATCGGTAGCCGTCCGAACGGACGAGGGATTCTACTTTCTCCCTTTTGTTGGCACAAAAGGAGCGTAGGGGCCGATGCCCACATCGGCCCGCGTTCCGATATCGCGTCAGCCCGTTGTAATGCGCCATCATATTACGCGTCGATTTCGGTCGAGTGTCAAATCGGTGCGTCGGGCCGATGTGGGCATCGGCCCCTACAGGGTGCGCGCTGGTGTGGTGGTAGTTGTTAGCCCCTCCCTCTGGGAGGGGGTAGGGGGTGGGCCGAATTTCCCACCGCACTTCCAATCATCCTTACCCCCTTTTTGGAAAAGGCTGCGCCCGCAGGCGCGTTTCGGAGGCCAACCGCCGCAACGCGGCGGCTCTTGGGCCGGAGATGGGCAGGGGGGATTAGAGCCCTCATCCCGCCCGCAGGCGTCCCCATCAAATATTTTTCGCAAGGACATGCGCCTTGCGAAAAATCCCTTTTGTTTTGCGCAGTGTATGGCCCTTCGGGCCATGCGCGGAGCAAAACAGCAGGAAACAGCCACGAATAGGCCCGCAGGCCTTTTCGTGGCTGTTTCCGCACGCTCCCTTTGTCGGGAAAGGCCCTCGGGCCTTTTTCGACAGTCTAAATTGCCCCCGTGGGGGCGATTTTTTATTTCACGGTATCAAGAAATCTTATAAACGCCGCTCGGCCCTCCGGGGTGCGCTTGTATACCCCCGCGTGCTCAAGGCCCCTTGCGAAGACCTTACCGGCCTCGGTTTTTACGATGTCAAGGGCGTTGTCAGCGGTGAATTTATAGCGGGTTTTGAGCTCTTCGGCCCAGTCGGCGTGCTTTGCGGTGAGCTCGTTGGCCCGAAGGTCCGCGTCGGCGGCTAAAGCCTCGGCCACGGCGGCAAGCTCCGGCTTTAATCTTGCCGGGAGGACCGCCAGGCCCATGACCTCGATAAGGCCGATATTCTCCTTTTTGATATGGTGTATCTCCGCGTGGGGGTGGTAGAGCCCAAGGGGATGCTCCGGGGTGGTCAGGTTGTTGCGGAGGACCAGGTCCAGCTCAAAGTCCGTCCCCCGGCGTCTGGCGATGGGCGTTATGGTGTTGTGGGGCTCGCCGTCCGTCTCGGCGTAGACGCTGACGCTCCCGTCAGTATACCCCCGCCAGTCCGTAAGTATCCTGTCCGCCAGCTCCACCAGCCGCTCGGGCTTTGCCGACCTCAGACGGACGACGGACAGCGGCCAGCGGACGATACCGGCGGTCACGTCCTCAAAGCCCCGGAATACGTAGGGAGTCTCCACCTCCGCCCGCTCCATGGCGAACTCATAATGGCCGCCCTGGAAGTGGTCGTGGGCCAATATGGAGCCGCCCACGATGGGCAGGTCCGCGTTGGAGCCAACGAAATAGTGTGGGAATTGGCCCACGAAATCCAGGAGCTTTTCAAAGCAGGCCCTGTCGATCCTCATGGGCACGTGCTCCCGGTTAAAGCAGATGCAGTGCTCGTTATAATATACGTAGGGGCTGTACTGCAAAAACCAGGGGGAGCCGTTTATGGTGATGGGCACCGTCCGGTGGTTTTGCCTCGCGGGGTGGTTGAGCCTCCCGGCGTAGCCCTCGTTCTCGGCGCAAAGCTGGCACCGGGGGTACGCCGCCGCCGGCATGTTCCGCGCCGCCGCTATGGCCTTGGGGTCCTTCTCGGGCTTTGAGAGATTCACCGTTATGTCCAGCGTGCCGTACTCGGTGTCCACCGTCCACTTCATGTCCTTAGCTATCCGGTCCCGGCGTATGTAATTTGTGTCCTGGCTGAATTTATAGTACCAGTCCGTGGCCGCACGGGGGCTTTCGCCGTAAAGCTCACGGAACCTGCCTATCACCTGGGCCGGCCGTGGCGTGAGCCTGCCCATAAGGCCGGTATCCAGAAGGTCCCGGTAGTCCGTGGAATCCCCCGCTATTACGCCCCGCTCAAAAGCATCGTGGGTGAGCTCGTCCAGCGTGGATGCCAGGTCAATGTCCCCCCAGGTATCCCCGGGGTCGGTATAGGAGTCCAGCTTCAGCTCCTCCAAAAGGGCGTTCACCGCCCATATTTTCTCCGATTCCTCAATAAGCCCCGTTCTCAGGGCGTAGGTCACAAGCTTTGATATAGCCTCGTCACGCATACCGCACCTCACTCGCTATATCCCTTGGGGTGGCTCTTGTGCCAGGCCCAGGCGGTGGAAATTATGGTGTTGAGGTCGTCATATTTGGGCTTCCAGCCCAGCACGGCCTTCGCCTTCTCCGAGGAGGCCACAAGCTGCGCCGGGTCTCCGGCACGCCGGGGCCCTATCTCCATAGGGATGGGGTGGCCGGTGACGGCGCGGGCCACGTCCACCACCTCCTTATTTGAAAAGCCCTTGCCGTTGCCCAGGTTGAATACGTTGTTCTCCCCGCCGCTTAAGAGATAGTCCAAGGCCAGTATGTGGGCCTGAGCAAGGTCGGAGACGTGTATGTAGTCCCTGATGCAGGTGCCGTCCGGCGTGGGATAGTCGTCGCCGAATACGGTGAGCTTTTCCCGCTGGCCATTGGGGACCTGGAGGATTATGGGGATAAGATGGGTCTCCGGGTCGTGGGCCTCGCCGATTTTTCCGGACGGATGGGCCCCGCAGGCGTTGAAGTACCGGAGGGCCACGTACCTGAGCCCGTGGGCCTTGGATACCCAGCTCATCATGTGCTCCATGCTGAGCTTCGTCTCGCCATAGGTGTTGGTGGGCTGTGTGCGGTCGGTCTCCAAAATGGGGACCCGCTCCGGCTCGCCGTAGGTGGCGGCGGTGGAGGAGAAAACTATCTTATTGACCCCGTGGGCCACCATAGCGGATAAGAGCACCATGGTGCCGTGGAGGTTATTGTCGTAATATTTCAGCGGGTCTGACATGGACTCGCCCACCTGGGAGGAGGCGGCGAAGTGTATCACGCCGTCTATCTTCTCAGCCTGGAACAGAACGTCAAGGGCCTTCCGGTCCCGTATGTCCACCTCATAAAACCTGGCCTTGGGGTGGACTGCGGCGCGAAAGCCCGTCTGCAGATTGTCCGCCACCACCACGTCGCGGCCGGCATCGATGAGCTCATAAACAGTGTGGGAGCCGATATACCCGGCCCCGCCGAGAACAAGGATCGCCATAAAAATTACCTCCTGCAAATTTGGTGCGGGAGGGTTTGGAACCCTCCCCTACGAGAAAAATTGGGTTGCGAACCTTCCCGGAAACGCCGTAGGGGCGGGTTCTAAACCCGCCCGCGTTGGTTTATCGGGGGATTTATTGGATCCGGCAACCGCCGGTGCTTCGGATGTGCAGTATATGGCAGGCCCCATCGCCAAAGACCCGCTCGATGCCGTTTTTGAAGTCCTCCACCATGACGTCCGGCACGAAGGCCTGCACCGTACCGGCAAAGCCGCCGCCGTGGACGCGGATGGCGCCCTCGCCGGCAAGGAGCCTCCTGCCAAGCGAGATGGCCACGTTCACCGCCTGAATCTCAGGCTTGTGGACGGACCAGATGTTCTGCAAAAGCGTCTCCGAGGACCGGCCGGACTCGTTGACCAGGGCGAGAAACGCCTGGAAATCCCCGCGCTTCAGGGCATCGGCCTCCAGCACCGCCCGCCTGTCGTCGTCAAAGTAGTGCATGGACCTCAGCACCGCCCTGTCGCCGAATTTGCTCCGAAGCTCCGGCATGACGGCGTAAAAATCGGCCTCCGGCACGTCCCGGAGCCACTTTTTCCCAAAATGTCCGGCCACGGCGGCCATCTCTCTCGTTATGGCGGCGTAGTCGTCGGTGAGGTCCGCGTGCTCAGAGCGGGTGTCAATTATGCAAAGGGTGTATCCGGATTTTGTGAAATCATAACTCACCGCCTCCACCACCGGCGACGAGGGGTCGGCGAAATCTATGGCCACCGCCCCGCCCACGGAGGAGCCCATCTGGTCCATGAGGCCGCAGGGCTTGCCGAAGTGGACGTTCTCGGCGTACTGGCCGATACGGGCGATGGTGATGGGGTCCAGCTTCCCCTCACAGCAGATGTCGTTGAGGATGTTCCCGATGAGCACCTCGTAGGCGGCGGAGGAGCTGAGGCCCGAACCGGACAGCACGCTGGACACGGCGTAGGCGTCAAAGCCCCGAAGCTCGTATCCCATGTTATGTACTCCCTCCGCCACGCCGCGGATAAGGGCCGCCGAGGTATTTTTCTCGTTTTCTCTGGGCTTAAGGTCCGAAAGGTCCACCGTAAGCGCCGGATAGCCCTCGCTTATGACCCTCGCCGTGTTCGTCCCGTTGGGGGCGGCGCAGGCCAGAATGTCAAGGTCCACGCTGGCGCACAGCACGTGGCCGTGCTCGTGGTCGGTGTGGTTGCCCCCAAGCTCCGTCCTGCCAGGGCCGGAGTAGAGGGCGGCTTCGGCGCCGTCGCCGAAGTTTTTTATAAATTCCCGCGCGACGCCGGCCTCCCGTGCCCGCGCGGGGTCCTTTTCAAGCTTGTCAAGTATGTCTCTCGCCGTCATTTTATCATCCCTTTTCACCGTAAAGGGGCTGTCTTTCGGCAGCCCCTTCACAGGTTTTACAAAATCTCTCAGAACTTGTAGTTCTTGCACACCGGCGCGCAGGCGTCCGCGGACTCCTTGTCGTACCAGATGAGGTTGTTGCCGCTCTCCTTGTCGAAGAGCTGGATGAGCTTGGGCTGGGTGGTGAAGTTGACGGAGGCGCCCATGGAGACGTCCACGGTCAGGTCCACGGTGGGAATGACCATGACGACCTCGTCATGCTCGCTTCTGGCGTGCAGGTTCACCTCGGAGCCCAGCATCTCATTGACCTCGATGGTGGCTTTCAGGTCACCGGAGCCGACGGAGATGTGCTGGGGACGGATGCCGCAGATGATGTCGCAGGGCTTCTGGCCGTTCTGCTTCAGGGCCTTCTGCTGGAA
>CANQUO010000034.1 GCA_947627085.1 uncultured Oscillospiraceae bacterium | reverse complement strand
CGCGTCCCTTATCCTCCCCGCGCCGCTGTAAAAGCCCACGTCGCCACGAAGGACCACCGCGGGCCGGCGAAAGCTGTGGCCGTCCAGCACCGCGCGCACGTCCTCCGGCCGGAACGCGGAAAATTTGGGCTTGCCGGTTTTAACGGCATCCAGCACCGATTTGGCCCCGATCACCGCGTCGCACCCGTCCAGCGCTTCTCGCGCCTCCCGGGTGAGAAGGTCCGCCCCGCCGGGACCGATGCCTATAAGGCTGACGGTTTTCACTAAAGGCAGGAGCATTTTAAGCGCCGCCTCCAATGTCACGCCCTCCGACTCAGGGGGCCTTCCTATTATGACCGGCGTCGCGCCCGTTGCATGGGCGGCGTCCAGCTTCTCCTCAAAGCCGCCCGCCGCGCCGGCGGCCTTGGTAACAAGCCACCGGGCGTCCGCTTGCCGGAGCATGGCCTCGTTGAGCTCCCGGGAGAAGGGGCCCTGCATGGCGATGATGTGCCCCGGGGCGATGCCGAGGGCCTTACAGGCCTTAAGCGACGGCTCCATGGGGAGTACCCGCGCCCAGACCCGGGACATATCAAGACCGGCAAAGGAGCCAAGCTCCTTGGCGCCGGTGGTGATGAGGATATTGCCGCCCTTTCCGGCAAGATATCGGCGAGCCTCATCGGCGGACTCCACCAGTACCGCGCCGGACACGGCCGCGCTTTGGCGAAGGACCCGCAAAAGGGGAGTGCCGGTCCGCTCACAGGACACGCGTATATTGGCGGAGACCTCCGCCGCGTAGGGGTGGGTGGCGTCGATCACACGGGAAAAGCCGTTTTCACGGAGAAAAGCCTCCATCTCCCCGCCGTCCATGCGTCCCACCCGGACATCAAGCCCCTCGATCCCGTTCAGCGCCTCCCGGCCATAGTCCGTGGCCACGCAGACGGTGAGGGCGTACATTTCCCGAAGCTCCTTCGCGAGGACGCGCCCCTCGGTAGTCCCGGCGAAAATACATATCCTTTCCTTCACAGCTTATACCCCCTTGGCGTGACCATCCTGCCGTCAATGAGCATTGTTGACGAGTTCCCGATAAACACTGTGGCGTCCATACCGGCCTTAAATGCGAAAAGCTCAGACAGGGTCATTATTTTGAATGTCTCACTCTTCCCGCCCACGTCCACGGCCACGCCACAGACCGTACCGGGACCGCGATGGCGGGAGACGATTCCGCAGGCCCGGGCAAGATACCCCGTTCGCGCGCGGCTTCCGGGGTTGTAGAGGACAAGGACAAGATCGGCGCTTGAGGCCAGGTCAAGGCGCTTTTCTATGATCTCCCAGGGGGTAAGCAGGTCGGAGAGGCTGAGGACGCAAAAGTCCGCTGTCAGCGGCGAGCCCAGCCCCGCCGCCCCGGCCAGGGCCGCCGTCACGCCGGGGACGATACGGACCTTGACCCCGTATTCTCCGGCCAGCGCCAAAATGGGAGAGGCCATGCCGTATATCCCGGCGTCGCCGGAGCATATCATTGCCACACGCTTTCCCGACGCGGCAAGGGCCAGGGCCGCGCGGCAACGCTCCGCCTCCTGGCGCATGGGGGTGGAGACATACTCCTTATCAGGGAAAAGGTCGTGTATTTTCCGGCAGTAGGAGGTATAGCCCACTATGATATCGGCATTTTCCAGAGCCCTCACCGCCCCGACGGTCATCCCCTCATAGCTTCCGGGGCCGATGCCCACAACGGTAAGCTCTGTCAAAATTCCGGCCTCCAATCAGATACCGCCGCCGCGACGGTGACGCCGTTTGCGGCGGTCTTTGGTATTATGAGCGTGCCGCCCAGCGTTGCGGCGCGCTCACAGACGTTGCCCACGCCCACGGTTTTGCGCACAAAATCTGATTCCGCAAACTCGCCCTTCACCGCGCCCAGCTCCCCGGCGGTGTAGAGCTCAACAGCTGCGCCGAGGCTTTCCGCAAACTCAAAAAGCCCCGCCTCGTCCCGCTTTACGTCGATGGTGGCGATTTTGGCGACAGCCCTCAGGTCAATACCGGCCCTGTCAAGAGCCTTTCGGACGGCGCTTTCAATATCCCCGGCGGAAACACCCCGCCGACACCCGATGCCAAGGCAGAGAATACGCGGAATAAGGCGCAGGGTGAGGCCGTAGGGCTCGATTTTGTGTATCCCGATAAATATCCCAAGCTTGCCGGCCCCGGCCCTGACCAGTCCCGCCGGGAGAGCTTCCGGCAACGGGTATTCCGAGGACACCGCCACGTCGCCCTCAAGGATAGCCGCTGATACGGCTTTCGCCGCGTCGAGGCCGGATAGGGCGCAGTTGTGGCGCGCGGCCCAGGCGTCGCAGGAGAACCGGCCCATATTGTCGGTGGCGGTGGTGACCACAGGTACGGCGCCTATAAGCGCGGCGATTTTCGTAGCGTTTCCGTTGGCCCCGCCCAGGTGTCCCGAAAGCAGGGAGATGACGAACCTGCCCGCGTCGTCAATGACGAGCACGGCGGGATCGGTCGACTTGCTTTTCAGATGTGGGGCGATGCTCCTGACGGCGATGCCGCAGGCGGAGACGAAAATAAGGAGACGGTTTGCGCCAAAGAGCCCGCCCATGTCGTCCCTTACGCTTTCGTGGGCCGTGAAGCCGTATTTTTCGGCGAATTTTAAAGTGGAGTGGACGCGGGAGAGTGGAAGCTCCAAAAGCCCGCAAAGCTTTATCGAAAGCTCCGCGCCCCGGTCGGAGAAGCAGAATATGGCAACGCTCATAGCTTCGCCTCCCGGAACCCGGTGGCAAAGGCCGGGTCATAGAGCCGGGACAGGGAAAAGTCCCCGTCGAGAAATTTCCCCACAAGTATGAGCGCCGTATTTTTTATGCCGTTTTCCGCCGCCGTTTTTTCCAGAGTGGCGACAGTACAGCGGCAGACCTTCTCGTCCGGCCAGCTGGCCTTGTAGACGATGGCCGCCGGGGTATCCGGCGGGTACCCGCCCGAAATAAGCTCCCGCGTGACTTTATCAAGAAGCCCGGCGCTGAGAAAAAGAACCATAGCGGCCTTGTGTGAGGCCAGGGCTGACAGGCTCTCCGCCTCCGGCACGGCCGTTTTCCCGGCGGCGCGGGAGGTGATGACGGTCTGTGTCACGTCCGGAAGGGTGTACTCCGTCCTCAGCGCCGCAGCCGCGCCGGACAGGGCGCTGACGCCGGGGGTAACATCGAATTCTATGTCGCGCTTTTCAAGCTCCCGCATCTGCTCGCCGATGGCGCCGTAGAGGGACGGGTCCCCTGAGTGGAGCCGGACAGTGGTCTTGCCCTCCGCCTCGGCTTTCTCTATGACGGCCAGCACCTCCGGCAGAGTCATGCGCGAGCTATCGTATTTTTCCGCGCCTCCTTTGGCGTATTGCAAAAGCTCCGGGTTCACCAGGGACCCGGCGTAAATCACCACGTCCGCCTCCTCCAGAAGCCTCTTGCCGCGAAGCGTTATGAGGTCAGCCGCGCCGCACCCGGCGCCCACTATGTGTACCATTATTTTCCCTCCCTCAAGAGCCGAAGAAGCTCCATGCAGTCATCAGTATTGCCGAGAAGCCCGTATTTTTTTGAAAAAGCCATAACGCCGCGCTTTAAGCTCAGGGGACGTGCCATCAGCTGGCTGTTTACGCGGCTCATGATGCTGTCCATGAGGGCCTTACGTATCCCGGCCCTGTCCACGATGTCCAGCATGTCGTCGGTGGAAGCGCTGTCCATGAGCTCCCGCGCCGTTTCCGCACCGGCCCCGCAGATGGCCGCGTGGGCGGCGAATATCTCCGCCCGGCCGTCCCCATAGCGGGAGTGAGTGTTGAAAAGCCCGGCCGCCAACTTCACCGTCTTGCCGATATGGCCCACTAAGAGCGCCCCCTTGAAGCCAAGCTCGTCGGCGATTGAAAAAGCGTCGCCGATGAAGTTCGAGACCGTCACCGCCTCCTTCGGGTCCAGCCCAAGGGCGCTCTTTACAAACTCCGCGCCGAAATTCCCGGGTACAAAGAGAACATACTCCCGGCCCGATGCCCGCCGGGTACTGAGCTCCGCCCGAATGGTCTCCACCACCGCATTATCGCTCATGGGCTCCACTATGCCCGTGGTTCCGAGAATGGATATGCCGCCCACGATGCCAAGGCGCGGGTTGAAGGTTTTTTTGGCGAGCTCCTCGCCCTCCGGGGCGGAGACGGTGACCCGAAGGCCGCCGAGAAAGCCCGCGTCCTCGCAGACCTCCCGGAGGGCGTCCGCAATCATGCGCCGGGGCGTTGAATTGATGGCGGCCTCGCCCACCTTCCGGTCAAGTCCCGGTTTTGTGACTATGCCGATACCGGCTCCGCCCTCAATGACGACGCCGGGGGCGGCGGTTTTTTCCACTTTGGCGTAGATGGCTATGCCGTTCGTCACGTCCGGGTCGTCGCCGCTGTCCTTCCGTACGGCGCAGGAGACGAAAGCCTCATTGCGCTCAACGTCCGCAAGCGGCAAGTCGAGGCCCAGCCCCGCCGGCGTCACGAGGTGGACAAAATGAAGCTCCACATTTTCCAAAAGCATTATCGCGGCGGCCTTTGACGCGGCGGCGGCGCAGGTGCCGGTGGTGAAGCCCCGGCGCAGTTTTTTCCCGTCCTTTGTGATAAAGCTTTCCATTTTCATCGTGTCAATAGATACATAAGGGCGTTGACGATGGCCGCCGCCACGTTGGAGCCGCCCTTCCGGCCCCTGGCCACGATGTGGGGGACAGGGGAGGTCAGTATTGCCTCCTTGGCCTCAAGTATGTTGACAAACCCCACGGGCACGCCGATGACAAGCTCCGGCGAGACAGCCCCCGCGTCAATAAGCCTGCGAAGCTCCAAAAGCGCGGTGGGCGCGTTGCCCACGGCGAAGATCGTGGGCCGGTCAAGCCGAGCCGCCCTCTCCATGGAGACCGCGGCACGGGTACAGCCCCGGCTTTTTGCCTCACCCGCCACGTCCGGGTCGGACATGAAACAGTAAATCTCACAGCCCAGCATTCCTGCGGCGGCCTTGTTGATGCCGGCCCTCGCCATTTGCGTGTCCGTCACAATGGCGCAACCGGCTTTTAGCGCCGCAAGGCCCCTCTCCACCGCGCCGGGGGAGAACACAAGATTTTCGGCGTAGTCAAAATCGGCGGTGCAGTGTATGACCCGCTTGACGATGGGCTTGATCTCATCGGGCAGATCGACGCGGAGCTCCGATTCGATGATCTCCATGCTTTTGGCCTCAATGGCGGCGGGATCGGTTATAAGCATAGTTTTTTCTCCTTAAATTCAGCGCATTTCCTCAAAAAGCTCTCCGCCGCCGGGACGCGGGCGGGAAGGTACAGGTGCGGATACCCTGCGAATAAGGTGTCTGTGTACACGGCGCAGTCCCAGGTCTTGCCGCTTGTATTCCGGGCGGTGAAGCCGTCGCCGTTTTCGGTGCTGTCATAGTAGTGAAACTCGTGGGCGGGGAGGGAGAGTCCCGCCGGCCCAAAAAGTCCCGGCTTTTTCGCGGTCAGCGTCACATAGCCGAAGCGGACAAGGCGGCCGGTACCCGCGCTCTCGTGGGGGAGGACGCCGCACATCTGATGACCGTCCAGGCTTTTTCCAAGATATTGAAAGCCGCCGCACTCGGCTATCGTCGGCATACCGGACATTACGGCGGCCCGGACGCTCTCATTGGCGCGGCGGTTTTTCGCGAGGGTCCCGGCGTAGAGCTCCGGGTAGCCCCCGGGGAGGTAGAGCCCCGCCGCGCCCTCGGGTACCGGCTCGTCCGCCAGGGGAGAGAAGTACATGATTTTTGCCCCAAGCCCCTCAAAAAGCCGCAGGGTATCCTCATAGCTGAAGGAGAACGCCGCGTCATAAGCCACGGCGACGGCAACGGGCGGGAGCGCGGGGAGGGACGGAGGCTCTGATGTAAGCTCCGGCGCGGTGTCCGCCAGAGAGACTATGCCGTCCACATCGAGGGTCCCGCCGCATATTTCCCCGAGCCTTCGGAGCTTTTCAGCGGTGTCGAGCAGTTCCCCCGGGGTGACAAGCCCCAGGTGGCGGGAGGTGAAAAGGCAGTCCTCCGGAAGCTTCGGGATATAGCCAAGCGTGCGTATCCTGCCGCCGTATTTCCGGCATGTGAGCGCCCTCAGCTTTTCGTATGTCCCGCTTGTCACGCCGTTGAAAATAACGCCGCGTATGTTGCTTTCGGGCTCAAAGCCGCAAAAGCCCTCAAGGACCGCAAGGGCCGACGCGGACGCGCCACGGGCGTTTATTACAAGAATGACCGGTGTGGAGGTGGCGCGGGCCACGGTGTAGGTGCTGTTGTCCGTGCCGCCCTCGCCGGTGCCGTCGTAATAGCCCATCACGCCCTCGATGACCGTGATGGCTCCCGCGTGGGCGGCGAGAGTTGAGCGGAGAAGCCCGTCGGAGCAGAAGAATGGGTCTAAGTTGGTCGAGGGCACGTCCAAAGCCGCCCGGTGGAACATGGGGTCTATATAGTCAGGCCCGCACTTGAGGGCCGAGACGCCGACTCCGCGATGCTTCAAGATAGAAAGAAGCGCGCAGACCGCCGTGGTCTTTCCACAGCCGCTTGCTGTGCCCGCGATAAGCACTCTGGGACACCTCATAATAACGCCTCCTTAAGCTCCAAATGCCCGCTCAGGACCCGCTTGCCCCTGGCCCGGGCGTAGGTGAGAAGCTCCCCGTTTGCCCGGTTCGCCCCTTGCGTGGGACAGCCGGAGTCGATAACGGTATCACAGCTGTCAATGAGAGCCTGGGCCTCGGAGAGCTTCGATAAGGCCACGGGCTCAAAGGCCGTAGCCGTAATGACCGAGGCGGCAAGGGGTGTGGCCACGGCCAGCTCCACGTCGTTTTGAAAGAGTATCCCGGCATAGAAGGGGACGCCCGCCTTTTGGAGCCCGCGGTAAAACGGTATCCCGTACCCGCCGCCGCCAACAACGAACACATTTGGGACGCCCTCGGGCCTCGCAAGCTCCACACTGCCCAAGGCGGCGTTGTAGGAGCCCCGCTCAAGGCCGTAAAGCCGCCTGACGCTCTCGTCGGAGAACACCTCCTCCGGTGCGCCGCTGGCGGAGATGCCGTCGTGACTTACGCAGACTATCTTATCCGAGACCTTGGAGGCCAGGTCTATTTCGTGAAGGCTCATGAGGATGGTGACGCCCCGCTCCTTTGCCATGGACCTCAATATCTCAAGAAGCTCTATCTTGTGCCGTATGTCCAGATAGGATGTGGGCTCGTCGAGGACGACGATCTCCGGCTCCTGGGCAATGGCCCGGGCCAGGAGCACCCGCTGGCGCTGTCCGTCGCTGAGGTCGGTGAAGTCCCGGTCCGCTATGTCGGCGGCGTTGACCCGGGCAAGGGCTTCGCCCACGATCTCTCTGTCACGCCGGGTGAGCAGGCCGAAGCACCCCGTGTAGGGGTAGCGCCCCGCCGCCACGATGTCAAAGCACGTGGTAAGCTCCGGACGTACCCGGTCCGTGAGCACAACCGCCATTTTTGATGCCAGCCTTTTGGCGTCCATGGAGCGCAGAGCTTCTCCGTCAAGAAAGACCTCGCCGGAGACAGCCGGAAGCCGGCGGGTGACGGTTTTGAGGATGGTGGATTTTCCCGACCCGTTGGGCCCCACAAGCGTCATGATCTCCCCCCGTCGTATGTCGAGGGAGATGTGAGACAGGATAGGCCGCCCCCCGTAGCCAACGGAGAGGTCGCGTAGTTCAAAATAGGATTTTTCCATGTTTACCCTCACTAAGTCTCGTCCCGGCGGCGGGAGGCCATGAGCCAGATGACTATGGGGGCGCCAATGGCGCTTGTCACCGTCCCTACGGACAGCTCCGTGGGGGAAAAGACGGTCCTTGCTAGGAGGTCGCACACCATGCAGAAAACCGCGCCGCACAAAAAGGACACGGGGATCATTAAAATGGGCTTTGACGATTTGAGAAGTACCCTGCATATGTGGGGCACGGCGATGCCCACAAAGGAGATTGGCCCCGCGAAGGCGGTGACGCAGGCGGAGAGGACGCTGGAAAGGAGTATCAGTAGGACCCGGAAGCGCTTAACGTTGACCCCAAGGCTCTGGGCATACCCCTCGCCCAAGGCGTAGGCCGATATGGGCTTTGACAGGAGGAACACACAAAAGACCGTGGGCAGGACGATGAGGGCGGAGAGCTTCACGTCACGCCAGGAGGCGGCGGAGAAGCTGCCCATGGACCAGTGAGTCAGGTTCACGATGTCCGCCTCCTTGGCAAAGTTGATGAGAAAGTCCGTGACAGCGGAGCAGATATAGCTTATCATGATGCCGATGACCAACAGAGTGGACATATTTTTTATCCTGCCGCCGAACAGGAGGGCGAACATCATGGAGAGCATGGAGCCTAAGAACGCCGCCGTGACCGTCACCGCCACGGGGACTGTGGGCATCCAGGCGCTCAGGGCGATGGTGACGATGGCCAGGAACATCTTGGCGCCGGAGGATATGCCCAGGACGAAGGGCCCGGCGATGGGGTTGCGGAAGAAGGTCTGGAGGAGGAACCCCGACAGCGACAGGGCTCCCCCCAGCACCGCCGCCAGCATTAGCCGGGGAAGGCGTATTTTCCAGATGATGTTAAAAGCCGAGAGGTCCGCTTTAAGCTCGCCCCGCTCAATGGCGCCCTTGAAGAAGATGATGCGCCAAATCTCGCGGACCGGTATGGTCACACTGCCGGAGTTTATGCTCCATATGACGGTCAGGACAAAAAGTGCGGCAAGCGATATGAACACCGCGCAGTAACGGGCGGTATTGAGTTTCACCTTCATTTCAGCCGCCTGAGATAGGTAAGGGCGTCCGTGGACTCGCCGGCCGTGAGCATCAGGTGTATGTCGTTGACCATACTGCCGATGGTGTCCTGAATCTGAAAGAAGTCAGGGGTGGTGCACCAGACGTTCCCCTCCTTGACGGCCTTAAGCTCCGAGAGGATGTCCGCCCTGCCAAGGAAGTCCTCCAGCGTCTCGGGCTTGCCGCCCAGGGACCAGACATAGATTATGTAGTCCGCGTCCTTCGCTCCGTCGTAAAATGCCTCAAACTCCATTTTTACGGTGCCGGACTCGCCCACGCCCACGTCGGGCAGTGCGTATTTGCCCCCGGCCAGGTCCACCATCTTCGCCATATAGTCGTCGGCGTTCCGGGCATAGAGAGCGCCCTTGGAGGTGATGTAGAAGATGGCCACGGTCTTGCCGGTATTCTCCGCTTTGGATATCTCGTCGATGTAGGCGGCCTGGGCGTTGAATACCTCCTCGGCCTCGGCCTCCCTGTCGAATATGGCGCCGTAGAGCTTGGCCCACTCGACTCTGGCCAGGGGGTGCTCCTCGTCGGCTGACTGGTCCAGGACCACGTCCACCCCCAGAGCGTCCAGCTGAGCGGCCACGTCCTCGGTGAGCATGGTGGAGTAGAAGGCCAGGGTACAGCCCGCGGCGGTTATCTTCTCGTAGTCCGGGGCCTTGTAGTCGCCCACATAGACGAGAGAGCCACGGGTTATGGCGTTTTTGACCGAGTCTATATACCAGGAGTCGGCGTCATAGGTGGTGAGGGAGATGGCGTCCAGCGCGCCGATGGCGTTTATGAGTGAGGTCACGGGCGTGGAGGCAACCATTATGTTGTTAACAGGTTGCTGAAGGATTATGGCGCCCTCGGGGGCGTCGGCGGGGACGCTCATGCCATCCGGGACGATGAGCATTTTCGTCCCGTCGGAGATGGTCGCCAGCTTGTAGCCGCCCTTGTAGTAGTCCACGGAGAAGCATTTGGCGTAGGAAAGCTCCATGGACCGGTCAAAGACAAGCTTGCCGTCGTAATTTTCCTCAGAGGGCAGACTTATGTCGCCGTTTTCTGTTCCTTCGGTCTCATTGCCTTGTTCGCCGTCCGTCGCGGGAGGCTCAGTGCCCTGATTTTCATCAGCCGGTTTGCCGCAACCGGCCAGGACCGATATGAGCATCAGCGCGGCCAATAGAAGTGAAAGTATTTGTCTTTTCATGTTCTGATCTCCTTGAAGCTGTATTTTCCAACGCGGTCTCCCGGGCAATAAAAAGCACATTCCTTGCCGAAGACAAAAAATGTGCAGCATATAGACCCATGCCGAAAAACGCAAAAAGAGCGCACCGCTCCCTTGCAAATTGACAAAGGTAAACGCCGCACTCCTCTATACCCAGAAATGATCGCGATAAAGAACCGGGCCGGTATTCTGACTTGAGACACACTCAGTTAAACCTGAGTAGATGTCAGTTACAGTAATGGCAGTTGCGCCGGATTCGAACCGGCTTCCCCGTTTAATCTATTCAGTAAAGAACCTTTCAAACCGCAGTCCATGACAGTATTCAATTTTCGTGAGAATTATATCATGCGCCATGACCCTTGTCAATGAAAAATCCCCGAAAACCGGCGTTCTACCGGTATAATCGCGGCGTGACGACGGGGCTCTCGGCGCAATAAACAGGCGGCGGCTGCGCGCAAAGCGCGAGACAGCCGCCGCTTTTGTGTTTGGGGAATTTCCGTCTTTATTCCTCGCCGGGGTAACGATACCTTTTCAGCACCCGCCCGAACGCGAGACATAAAATGACGCCGGAAACGCCAAGCAAAAACATCATGAGCGCCGCGCCGGAGCCCTTTCCGGTCCCGAAGAGGAGCGCCGGAAGCCCCGCCGCGCCGGACAAAAGCGGCTTACAGACCCTGTCCACCATAAAGCCGCCCAAAAAGGTGCCGATGGGGATGGTGAAAAACTGCAAGGTGTTCCGGCAGGAGAAAACCCGCCCCTGCATATCACGGGGGACCGTGGAGCGCAGGATAACATCCATGTTGGCGTTCATGAGCGGAATAACCGACCACCCGGCGAGCTGGGCGATACACCACCACAGGGGCGTCCGGGCAAAGGCCAGGATGAAATTCTCCACGCCCAGCGAAAAGAGAACGGAGGCCACGATCACACGGACCCTGTTTTTCGGCGGGGGCAGGAGCGTGACAAGGACGCTCCCGGCCAAGGTCGCAAAGCCCGCGCAGGCCGTCACCGCGCCCAGCACCGCCTCCCCGCCGTTATCAAAAGAGAGGACATAGGGCGGCAGGACCGCGTCAAAGGCCGAGGCGATCATGTTAACTCCCGCAAGGAATAAAATTAGCCGGAGGATAAGGCCGTTTTCCCGAAGAAAGGTAAGTCCCGCCCTCACGCTTTCCGATAGCCGTTCGCTTCTTTCTATGTTCGGGTTGGGGGAGGGGATACGCACGAAAAGAAGAAGCGACACAAACGCCACGAAAAACGTGCCCAGGTCCACGCATATGACCCCAGGGAGCCCCGAAAGGGAGAACACCGCCGTCGCGAAGATCGGGTGAAGGATGGTGTTGAGGGAGTGGGAAAAGGACTTAAGCCCGCTGACGCGCTGGTAGTGCTCCTTCGGCGTGAGCATCGTCATGGCCACGTCTCCGGCGGGGCTCTGCACCGTGTTCATAAGGCCGTTCAGGGCATTCAGAACGTAGAGATGCCACGGCCGCAGAGAGCCTGTTTTCAATAAAACCAGCACCGCCACGGTACACAGAGCGGCAAAGGCGTCGGAGGCCAGCATGGTTTTCCGCTTGTCCCATTTATCCGACAGCGCCCCGGCGAAAATGCTCATAAGGACATATGGCCCATAGGAGCACACGGACGCCAGCGCCATTTTGAGCGCCGAGCCCGTGGTCTCGTAGAGCCACAGCGTCAGCGCGAAGCCCGTCATGGAGCTTCCAAGCTGGGAAAAGGACTGTGTCGACCAGAGAATGAGAAAAGGCTTGAGTTCTTTGATGATTTTTTTCATTTTGACCTTGCTCCTTTGATTTTTCGATGATCAAAACGCAAGGCCCGGGGATATTCGCAACGTCTATCGCTCCACGCAGTATCCCCGTACCTTGCGTGGAGCCGTGACAATGGCCAAAAACGTGCAGGAGTCTATCGAGAACATTTTGATACCTCCGGATGAAGCGGTCAGCAGAGAGGGGCCACGAGGCGGAGGAAACCGTCGACGAGCCATTTGCCGAAGGATAGTCCCAGATCGTCCGGCTTCCGCTCCCGGCACTTGGACTGGGTGTCCAGATAGTCGGCCTTGAGGGCGGTAAGGAGAGAGGACTTATAAAACACCGTGTTATTCTCAAATTGCAGGAACAGACTGCGGTAGTCCAGATTGACCGTGCCCACGGCGCCCACCTTGCCGTCCACCAGGGCGGCCTTGGCGTGGAGAAAGCCCGGGGTGTACTCGTAAATCTTCACACCCGCCTCTAGAAGCACCGGATAGAAGCTTCTGGTCATGCGAAAGACGATCTTTTTGTCCGGTATCCCCGGCGTGATTATCCGCACGTCCACTCCGCGCCGTGCGGCGCGTACCAGGGCGTCGACCAGCGCTTCGCTTGGGAGGAGGTATGGGGTATAGAACCAGGCGTGGTCCTCCGCCTGGGCCAGAAGGTCGATGTACAGCTCGTTTGTCGTCCCCTCGGGGCGAAGGGGCGAATCGTAGTAGGGCAGTACAAGGCCGTCCCGTGGACCCGCCTCTCCGGTGGGCGTGGACAGGTATTCCTCGGGCACGGGGTCTTTCGTAAAGGCGTTCCAGAGCTCGGCGAACATCCGCGTAAAGCTCCGGGCGGCCTCGCCACGCACCATGAAGCCGATGTCCTTCCAATGGCCGAAGCGGGTGATGTGGTTTATGTACTCGTCCGCCAGGTTCACGCCGCCGCTGAAGGCGGTCTTGCCGTCGATGATCAGCATTTTCCGGTGCGTCCGGCAGCTCAGGGTGCCGCTGACATAGAGGAGCGGATTGAAGGCCACGCACTGAATACCTTTTTTCCTCAGCTCCTCCGCGTCCTCTTTCGTATAGGTCGAGATACTGCCAAGATCGTCGTACATGACGCGCACATCCACGCCCTGGGCGGCCTTCCGCGCCATGACCTCGGTGAGAGAATCCCAGAAAAGCCCATTTTCTATGATAAGATACTCAACGAAAATGAATTTCTCCGCCTTTTCAAGCTCCTCCAGCATTTTTGGGAACATATCGTCGCCCAGGGGGTAGTATTCCGTCTCCCGGCCCGGACGGAGGGGCAGGCCCGTCTGGTCCTGGACGCGGCGCAGGGTCTGGGCAAGGCGCCTGTCCTCCCGTTTCAGCTCCTCAAAAAGCGGCCCGGAGGCGTCCTCCTCCGGCGGGAGCGGCGGCATTTTTTCAAGCCTTTTCCGTATCGGCGCCATGGAGTGCTTGTTCCCCAGGATGAGATACGTGAGCGCCCCCGCCAGCGGAAAGGTCAGCACCAGCACAAGCCACAGGATGCGATAGGTGCTCTCGTCCCTCTTCGTCATGAGATAAAGCACAAGCACCAGCGACAGCACGCCCAGCGCGATGCTTATGACCGTGGCCCAAGGCTTGAGCCAGGTGAACAGCAGAAGATATAAAAGCGCCTCGATAAGAACCGCCGGAACTATCGCCACCGCCCTATGCAGGATCTTTTTCATTTCTCCCTCCGTTTTTCAGGTGTGTCCTACTTTGACTTGATTATCTGGATGGACAGTATCAGCGTCTTTATGCCGGAGATGAGTATGGACACGCCGATGATAAGCCCCACAGAGAGCATGGTTATCATGGGCTGGAAGACGCACAGAATGCCAGTGGCCGCCGTGGCGACGCCCAGTATCATAACCACCAGCCACGAGGCGGTGCGAAGGTCGCTGGGCAGCTCCAGATTGAGCTTGCGGAGCTTCAGCGCCTCGGATATGCCGCAGATGCCGTATACCACCAGCCACAGCGCGGCGGTATAGGCGATGACCAGGTTAGTCGCAAACTGCGCAAAGGCGTTGACCACGATGAAGCCGCCGAAGAGGACGCCGGAGATGCCGCCGATAAGCTCCCAGACGCTCCGGCCCTCCCTGCCCGAGGCATAGCGGAATACCGCCGAGACGCCCACGACGATTATCGCCACTCCCGCCAGCCACCCCAAGGTGGAAAACGTCTCCACCGGAGTCACCATGCAGTCCACGCCGCAAATTATCATGAGGATGCTTAAAATGATCATCAATACAGTCATGCGAATGACCTCCCTTTTGAAATGATGCCATTATAATACATTTTTCATCTCCCGTCAATCCGTCCCGCCTCTTTCTCCCAAAAATTGCACAGTCCTCCCGAAAAGTGATTTATACTAATATCTAATTAAAACAAGCCATTCGCGACGGTCTTTTT
>CANQUO010000033.1 GCA_947627085.1 uncultured Oscillospiraceae bacterium | reverse complement strand
TACGCGGACATAATGGAGCGGGCGCTATATAACGCCTGCCTTTCCGGTATGGCCCTGGACGGCGAGAGCTTTTTCTACGTAAATCCCCTTGAGGTCGTGCCGGAGGCCGTGCGCCGGGACTCGCGCTTAAGTCACGTGGACACCCGGCGGCAAAAGTGGTTCGGCTGCGCCTGCTGTCCGCCAAATCTGGCAAGACTGCTCACGTCCCTGGGCTCCTACGCCTATCTTGCGGATGAGGAGACCATATGGGTCAATCTGTACGTGGGAGGGTCCGTAAAGGCCGTCCTTCACGGCGCGCCCGTCAAGCTCAATATCCGCTCGGATATCCCCAAAAGCGGCCGGGTGGAACTGACGGCGGAGCTTGAAGGGCCCGCCCGGTTCACCCTGGCCCTTCGCATACCCGGCTGGACGGAGCTCAAGGCCGGGGATATCCGGGTACCCCCGGGAAAGACCTGTGAGGTGAGGGACGGCTATATGTACATATCCGGCCCCTGGGACCCCGGGGACACGGTTACGGCCGATTTTCCCATGCCCGTTAAAATAAATATCGCCAGCCCCGCCGTCCGGGAGTGTCTGGGCAAGGCCAGCGTATCCCGTGGGCCCATCGTCTACTGCGCCGAGGAGGCGGACAACGGCAAAAATCTCCACCTTTTAAGGCTGGATACGGAACGCCTTGAGGAGATTGAGCTTACAAAGGTCACCATATCGGGCCGGGAGCTCCCCGCCCTCCACGTCCCCGCCAGGAGGCTCCAGGACGCCGGCGGCGGACTTTACAGGGAGATTTCGGAGGAAAAAGAGGACACGACCGGAGCGCTTCTCATCCCCTATTTTGCCTGGGCCAACCGGGCGGAGGGCGAGATGCGCGTCTGGATAAGATATTGATAAATGAGTGAAAGGAGCGCCACCATGGAAAAAGAAAGAATATCCGCCGCAATGGCAAAATCGAGGGCATACATCGACTCCCTCACCGTCTCCTCCGAGGTCAACATCCCCGAGGAGATAGTGGCCGACGAGATGAAGTTCTTCACCTGGGACAACGAAAAGCGCACCCCGTCAAAACAGCCCTACCTCTTCGACTGGAGCTACTATAACGGCGTGGTAATGGAGGGCCTTTTTGACATATGGCAGGCCGACCCCGCAAACGGCGGAAAGTACTTAGACTACGTCCGCCGGTACCTGGACGCCCTTATCGTCACCGGAGAGGACGGCAAAAAGCACATAAGTCGCAACCTTGGCGGGTACGTTGACCACCACGGCGCGGACTGCTACAAGACCGCCGCGTTGCTCATAAGGGCCGCCGGGGAGGACGACGCATACATGGAGGTCTGCCGGGAGCTCTATCGGGACCTTACGGACGAGACATACGTAAATTCCACCGGCCATATCGTGCCAAAGGAGTATACCGAGGAGTGCCTGGGCCACAACTACTGGCACAGCTGGCGCAACGGCAATCCCCCAAAATATAAGGTCTGGCTGGACGGGATATACATGCTCCAGCCCTTCATCTCCCACTTCGCGGCGAAGATCGGCGATGAGCGCCAGCTGGAGCTTGTAAACCAGCGCCTTAACTGGGTGGCAAAGACGCTCCTGGCCCCCACGGGCATGTACTACCACGCCGCCAACTCCGCCGAGGACGTGTGCCCCTACCACTGGACCCGGGCCATGGGCTGGTACGGTATGGCCATGGTGGACGTGATGGAGGTTTTACCTGAAAAATATATGGCCGAGCGAAAGGCGGCGCTTAAGACCTTCGTTGACGGCATGCTCAAATACCAAAAGCCCGAGGGGCTCTGGACAAACGTGGCCGACTGGCCCACCACCGAGACTAACCGCCTTGAGACCAGCGGCACCGCCATGATAGTCTACACCATCCTCAAAGGCGTGCGCCACGGCTGGCTTGATAAGTCCTATCTCGACGCCGCTGTCCGGGGCTTTGTGGCTATGGCGGAGACGAAGATAGAGGGCGGGCACCTCAACGACATCTACCTCAAGGCCAGCGCCAACAACACAAATAACTACGAGCTTCCCGAATATTACCTCCCCGACGAGGGCAAGGGCGCGGGACCCTTCATAATGGCCTGCTCGGAGATGATGTACATATGCTAACGCGGGCCCAGTACCGCGCGGCCATAAAGGAGGGCGTCAGTGATGACGCCCTCTTGGAGGTTTTTTCACATTGCCGCCATACGCTCCTTGTCCGAAAAGCCTCCGGGGAGCTTTTGACGGCGGGACTATTCAGATATAAGGACCTGCTCTTTTTGTATCTTGAGCCCATACATGAGGGCCCCGTCTCCGTAAGAGCCCTGGCGGATGAGTGGCTTTCGTCCCTTGCGCCCTTTTTGAAGCCCTGGCCCGAATACGGCGGGGACAGGCGCTTTGCCTATATGACGCCGGTATTCTGGTTTGACGAGCCGGGAAGCCCGGAGGACTACGCCCGCGCCCTCCCGCCGGAGGCCCGGTGCGGGAGGATCGCAAGGCTTTTTGACGACAAGGTCATGTCCTACGTCACCCACCATCAGGCCATAGCGGCCGAGGGACTTCTAATTGGCGACAGGTATCAGTTTATATCCATACACGAGAACATCCTCTTTTCCTACTTCGAGACCCCCCGGGACCGGGAACGGGTGAACATCCGCCGTAAAGACGGCGAGAGCGTAGAAATCGCCCGCTGGAGCGACGCCGGCCCCGACAGCCATTTTCAGCGGTTTCCCGAGGCAACCGGCGACAACTTCATGGTGATAGACACAGTATTTTCACTTTAAGAATTACTTATCGGAGGACGCCATGTCCGATTATATTGACCTCTCCGGCCCGTGGGAGTGTGAGATACCGGGCTATCACGGCGCCGTCATACTCCCCGGGACGCTGGACGGGAACGGTATCGGCTACGCCGACGCCTCTCCCCGGCCCTGGCACCCGGACGCGAAGCTTGGCGCGATAGACAGCGACGGAGCCATCGCCACCCGCCTAACAAGACGTCACACCTACGAGGGTCAGGCTATATTCCGCAGGATAATTGAAGCTCCAAAAGCACCCGGAAAGCGGATATTTTTGGAAATCGGCAGGGCTCGGCACCTGACCCTTTTTGTCAACGGCGCCCGGGTCCCCCACTTCGGGCCCCACACCGTCTCCACGCCCCAGTCCTTTGAGCTCACCGGCCTTCTCACCGGGCGGGACACGCTGGAGATCATATCCGATAACTCCTACCCCGGCTGGCCGACCAGGGAGATAATCTACTCCTCCGCCGCCACCGACGAGACCCAGACGAACTGGAACGGCGTGCTGGGCCATATACGCCTTTCTTACCGGGAGAGCTCCTTCATAAGCTCCCTGCGGGTGTATCCGAAGGTTGACATAATATCCGTGCGCTGGGATATCTCCGGCCCGACCGAGGGGAACATCACTATCGACAGCCCCGCCATAAACGGCTCCGTCGCCGCGCCCGTAAACGCGGGCTGCGTGGACATACCCCTCTCCCCCGGCGTCCGGCTGTGGGACGAGGGCGAGGGGGAGCTATACCCCCTGACCGCCAAATTCGGCGGAGACGCCGTCACGGTGAGCTTCGGCGTCCGGGTATTTACCGCTCAGGACGGCTATTTTACCCTGAACGGACGGCGGGTTTTTATCAGAAGCGAGGCCAACTGCGCCGTGTTCCCCGAGACCGGCCACGAGCCCACGGACGCCCATGTCTGGCGGGAGATATTGAAAACCTACATGTCCTACGGCGTAAATCTCCTGCGCTTTCACAGCCACTGCCCGCCGGAGGCGGCCTTCGAGGCCGCGGACGTGCTGGGGCTCTTGCTTCAGCCGGAGCTCTCCCACTGGGACCCGAAGGACGCCTTCTCCTCCCCGGAGAGCCGGGAGTACTACCGGGAGGAGCTCTTCGCAATTCTGCGCGCCTACGCCAATCACCCGTCCTTCGTGACGCTGACCCTGGGAAACGAGCTCTGGGCCGACGGGGAGGCCCATGAGTACATGGAGGAGCTTTTGCGCGACGCCCGGGCATATGACCCCACGCGCCTTTACGCCGAGGGCTCAAATAACCACTACGGCCAGCGGAAATTGAGCGCGGAGAGCGATTTTTACACCTCCGGCTCATATCTCGGCGCGCCCCTTCGCGGGACAAACGCCAACATGACCGGGTGGGTAAACGACCCGGAGGCGAATTTCACCGTAAATTACCGCGAGGGCGTGGAGAAGGTCCACGGCGAGCGAAAAATCCCCGTCATATCCTTCGAGGTGGGGCAGTTTGAGATTTTGCCGGATTTTGACGAACTTTCGGCCTTTCACGGCGTGACGGACCCGGCAAATCTCCGGCTCATACGCGAAAAGGCCGAAAAAAGCGGCCTTCTCCCCCGCTGGCGGGAATACTGCGAGGCCACCGGGGAGCTGGCGCTGCGGTGCTACCGGATGGAGGTGGAGGCCGCGCTCCGCACCCCTGGGATGGCGGGTATATCCCTTCTTGGCCTTCAGGACTTCCCCGGCCAGGGCACGGCCCTCGTGGGTATGCTCAATTCCCATCTTAAACCCAAGCCCTACGATTTTGCTAAGCCCGAGCGGTTCAAAGCCTTTTTCACCGGGATTTTGCCCCTTGCGGAGCTTGAAAAATTCACATATTCCGCCGGTGATACACTCAGCGCAAGGGTGATGCTTGCAAATTACGGGAAAGCCGGCCTCACCGGCTCCGCGCTGTGGACCGTCTCGGGAGCCGATGAGCCGAAATCCGGGACGCTGGGAAGCTTTACGGCCCCCTCAGGCGCTCTTACGGACCTTGGGCGCGTGATCCTCCCCCTCGATTTTGTCACATCGCCGGTGAGGTTGACATTAACTATCGATTTTTACAATTATGTAAACCAATATGACATTTGGGTCTACCCCGAAAACGACGCCTGTCCGCCGGAGAACGTCCACATATGCCGCGCCCTCGACGACGCGGCACGACAGGTCCTCGGCCGTGGCGGGCGGGTATATCTTGAGCCCCGGTCCCGGCGGGAGGTACTACGTGACAGCGTGAAGGGCCAATTCTCCACGGACTTCTGGTCCGTGGGCACCTTCCCCACTCAGGAGGGCGGCATGGGGCTTCTTATCGAAAAAGACCACCCCATATTCGCCTCATTCCCCACCGGTACCTATACGGACCTTCAGTGGCGGCGGCTCGCCTCCATGTACGCGTTGCCGTTGCCGGAGGGGGCCGCGCCCATCGTGACGCTCATGGACTCCTACGCCTATATGCGCAGACTTTCCTACATCTTCGAGTGTAAGTGCGGCGGGGGCAGGCTCCTGGTCTCCACCTTTGGACTTCCGGAGTTAGATGCCTTCCCCGAGGCCCGGGCGCTGAGAAAAAGCATACTTGACTACATGGCCTCCGACATCTTCGACCCTTCGGGCGAGGTGCCGGTAGATACTATTGCGAAGGTCATAAAAGACAATTGACAGGAGGACAAAATGGAGTACGGATTTTCGGAATACAAGCCCTCGGAGATACTTCGCGGGCACTTGAATTTAGGCGGCAAAAGTCCCTCGGGCGGGAGCTTAGATGTCAATTCCCTCTACCTTGAGCGGGACGGCAAGCCCTGGATCGGCGTCATGGGCGAGTACCACTTCTCCCGGGACAGCCGGGAGCGCTGGCGCGGGGAGCTTGAGAAGATGAAATACGGCGGCGTCAACATCGTCTCCACATACATCTTCTGGAACTACCACGAGGAGATCGAGGGCGAGTACGACTTCACCGGCGACCGGGATCTGAGGGCCTTTGTCTTGGAGTGCGCCGCTCTCAATCTCGACGTCATTATCCGCATCGGCCCCTGGTGCCACGGGGAGACACGCTACGGCGGATTGCCCGACTGGCTGATGGAAAAGCCGGTAAAGCTTCGCACAAACGACCCTGAGTATATGGCCATTGCCGAAAAATGGTACAGGCGTATATTCGAGGAGGTCCGGGGGCTTTTCTATAAGGACGGCGGCCCCATCGTCGGCGTGCAGATAGAGAACGAGTTTACCCACGACGCGGAGCACCTTCTGGCCCTCAAGCGCCTTGCGCAAAGGATAGGCTACGACGTGCCGCTGTGGACGGTCACCGGCTGGAACGCCACCTACGGCGCAAGGATACCGGTGGACGAGTTTTTGCCCGTGTTCAGCGGCTACGCCGACGCCCCCTGGGCGGAGACATCGGAGGAGCTTCCCCCGTCAAAGCACTTCACCTTCCTGCCCATCCGCAACGAGACCTCCTGGTGGCTCTCCGACCCCATGGCCACGGACACGGACGGCTGGCGGATGCCCTACGAGCGCTACCCCTTCGCCACCTGCGAGCTGGGCCCCGGGCTCCAGCCCACCTACCACCGGCGGCCCACGGTGTCGCCCATGGACGCCTACGCCCTGGCACTTGTGAAGCTCGGGTGCGGCAACAACCTGATGGGCTCATACATGTACCACGGCGGCACCAATAAATTGGGCAAGCTCAGCACCCTCCAGGAGTCCCGGGCCACCGGCTACCCCAACGACCTGCCCATCTTAAACTACGACTTTCAGGCCCCCATCTCCCAGTACGGGGAAAAGCGCCCCCAGTACGGGCTTTTGAACCTCCTGCACCTCTTTGTTCAGGATTTCGGGGACATGCTGGCCCCCATGGAGCACGTGGGCTCCCCGGAATACGTCCCGCCCGAGGACGGGGAAAATCTCCGCTACGCCATGCGCACAGACGGGAAAAGCGGGTTTGTGTTCGTCAGCCGCTACCAGCGGCACATGGAGCTTGCGGACATTGAAAACGTGGAGCTCCGCCCGCTTGACGTCCGCTTCCCCTCCATAACCGTCCCCGGTAACTCGGCCTTCGTCCTGCCCTTCAACCTCCCCCTCGGCTCCGAGACACTCAAATACGCCACCGCACAGCTCATCTGCCGGGTGGGGAATATCTACTACTTCGCCGCCATACCCGGCGTTGAGCCCGTCTACCTCGTGGACGGGAGGCCCCCCATGTCCGCCCCCTCCGATAAGGTCACGGATATTGACCTGGGCGGCGTCCGTATCCGCACCGTGCCCTGGAAAATGGCCCTCACGCTTCGCAGAATAAACGGGGAAATAGTCTATGAGGATGTTACCGTCCCCACGGACACGCCCCTCACTCTCACCCCCTGCCCCCAGCCCTTCGAGCCGCCATACATGGAGGAGCTTCGCCTCGCCGGCGATGTTCCCCTTATCTGGCATAAGCTCTCCGTCCCGACGCCCGGGGGCTTTGTCACCGTGCCCTTCGATTTCGACGTGGCCCAGCTCTACGCGGACGGCGCTCTCATCGCCGACAAATTCGCCGACGCCCTCCCCTGGCGTCTCCCGGCGGAGCTTATTTACGGAAAAACCTCCTACCTCGTCCACACCCCGCCTAATTACAAGGTATACCACGAACCCAAAGGTTGCGCCTCCGGCGCTAATTAAAAACGGGAGGGTTTAGAACCCTCCCCTACGAAAAATTTGGAAGCATTATCCATTCAACGTAACCCATCCCCAAAACCCGCCGCACGCTCTCACCCCCTTTTTGGAAAAGGCTGCGCCCGCAGACGAAAAAGGCTCCCCTTGTTCAAGGGGAGCTGTCGAGCGTAAGCGAGACTGAGAGGTTCTGCCCCTCCCTCTGGGAGGGGGCAGGGGGTGGGTCCGAATACTCCTCCACCCTCCTCACCGTCACGTCCGGCATATCGGCCTCAACAAATTTTACGCTTTTAAGGCCAAATTCGGACTTGAGAGCTTCGGAATTTCCTCGCTTTTGGCCCGTGGCCGCGGAGACGCGGCCTTTTTTTACGGCGAAAACCACGTTTTTTCCCCGGTCGGCGGGGGTCAAAAGCGCACGCTCCCGGTCGAGGTACCGCCTTGCCAGCACAAGCTCCCCCAGCGCCGGGTGGTAGGCCCCCGCCACGGCGTCGCCGGAGCTTAGCTCGTCCGTTGGGTTGAGCCCCAATCTGGCCACCGGGATATGGGCCTTGTCGAACATATCCGTAAGCGCCGCGCAAAGCTCCACCGCGTCACGGACGGTGTGCTCCTTATATTCCCCGGCAAGCCAGAGCTCGTAAAGCGGGGTGTCCTTTATAATCACCGTGGGGTAGATTCTCACCCCGTCCGGGCGCATTTTCACAAATTCCCGGGCTGTCTCCACGCTTTTTTCCGCGGTATCCCCCGGAAGGCCGGTCATCATCTGCAATATGAGCTCAAAGCCCGCGTCCTTTACCATTTTCGCGGCCCGCCGGGCATCCTGGGCCGTGTGGCCACGCTCGGACAGGCGCAGGACCTCCTCGTCCATGGACTGTACTCCCAGCTCCACGGTCCTGACGCCGTATTTTTTGAGCCTCTCCAGCGTCTCGGAATCAATCGCGTCGGGGCGGGTGGACAGGCGTATGTCGCGTATCTCGCCGGAGCGCAAAAAAGGCAACGCCGCGCCAAGGAGCTCCTCCTGCTCTGAGGCCGGTATTGCCGTAAAGCTCCCGCCGTAAAAGGCCAGCGTGGCCGTGGCGTTATCTCCAAGCCGCTCAAGGCCCTCCCTGACGGCTCTCGTGACGTCCTCCGCCCTCGCCGGGGACTGCTCGCCGGAGATGCGCCGCTGGTTGCAAAATACGCACATGTGCGGGCACCCCAGATGGGGCACGAATACCGGGATTATCCGGCGGCGGGGGGTCACCTCAATGCCTCCAGCGCGGCGGCGGCGGCGTGCTGCTCCGCATCCTTCTTACTGCGCCCCTCCGCCCGGGAGATCACATTGCCGTTGACCGCCACCTCCACGGTGAATACCTTCATGTGGTCCGGGCCCGACTCGGACACGTGGCGGTATTCCAGCACCTGGCCGCTTTTTTGCTGTACGCGCTCCTGGAGCTCCGACTTGCAGTCCCGCTCCGGGTGGGAATTCCCGGCCTCAAATACGTCGATTATGAACCGGCGGACAAACCTCTCCGCCGCCTCAAGTCCCCCGTCAAGATAGATGGCCGCTATCAGCGCCTCCACCGCGTCGGCGTTGATGGACGGGCGCTCCCGTCCCCCGTTCAGGCTCTCCCCGTGGCCTAAAAGCAGGTACTCCCCAAGCCCGATGGCCCGGGACACGTCATTTAAGCCCCGCTCGCACACAAGCTCCGCCCGGAGCCGCGTCATTCTCCCCTCGGGGAGGTTCGGAAATCTCCCATATAGATACCCCGCCACGATAAAACCAACCACGGCGTCGCCAAGAAACTCAAGCCGCTCGTTACAGCCCCCGGCGAGCCCCTTATTCTCGTTTGAGTAGGAGCTGTGGGTCAGCGCGTTCTCCAAAAGCCCGTGGTCGTTGAAGCGGTAGCCTATGCGCTCTTCTAATCTCTCCATAATCCCCGCTCCTTTACTGGACGGACTCCACCTTCATGTACTCTATGTTTTCCGCGATGGTCCTGGCTACGTCGCTCTCCACCGCGCTCATGGCCTGACGTATGGCCGAGCGTATGGCGTAGGCGTCGGAGGAGCCGTGGGCCTTTATGACGGGCTTTTGGATGCCTAAAAGCGCCGTGCCGCCCACCTCGTCGGAGCTCACCTGCTTTTTAAGGGCCGTCAGGTCCTTTTTCAGTATCAGCGCCGCCACCTTCGACACGGCGTTCTTTTTCAGCATACCCTTGAGCTCCCGCATGAAATAGATGCCCATGCCCTCAACGGACTTCAATAGCACGTTGCCCGTAAACCCGTCGGAGACGAGCACGTCGCACACGCCATTCATGAGCTCCCGGGCCTCAACGTTGCCGATGAAGTTTATCCTGCCCTCGTCCCCGGCCTTTTTGAGGAGCCTGTACGTCTCCTTATATAGCTCGTTGCCCTTCGTCTCCTCGGTGCCGATGTTGAGAAGTCCCACCTTCGGGTCGTCGATACCCTTGACGGACCTTGCGAAATAGTAGCCCATGAAGGCAAACTGGAGAAGATACTCCGGGGTGCACTCGGCGTTGGCACCCACGTCCACAAGCACCGTGCCGCCGTTTGAGGGCGTGGGCGCCACGGGAGCAAGGCAGGCCCTGCGGACGCCCTTCACCCGCTTTACCACCAGCGTCGCCCCGGAAAGGAGCGCCCCGGTGGACCCGGCGGATACCATGGCGTCGGCCATGCCCTCGTGCAGGAGCTTCAGGCCCACGGTCATGGAGGAGTCGGCCTTGACCTTCGTCACCGTGGCCGGATCGTCCTCCATCTCCACGACTTGCGTGGCGTTGGCTATCTCCACATTGCCGGGAAGGTCCCCCTCCCCCAGCTCCTCAAGGGAGCGCAATATGGCCTCGCCCCGGCCCACAAGAGTTATGTCAACCTCAAACTCCTTTGCGGCCATAAGCGCGCCCTTGACGATCTCCAGAGGGGCGTTGTCCCCTCCCATGGCGTCTACGATTATTTTCATGTGCATCCCTCTTTCTCTCGGATTTTCAAGAGTTTATATCTCGCTGTTATAATATCTCGTTATGAACTCCGTCAGGTCCCGCGCGACCTCTCTCCAGCAGCATTCCTCTCCAATATCCTCATGCTCCCAGATATAGATAGCGTTTTCATCGGCGGCGCCATCCGGGCCGACGCGGTAGCAATAATAGTCGCCGCACCCGTTTTTAGCAAAGAATATGAACCGGTCCACGCGCTTAAGGTATGCTTCCCTACCGAATTCCTCCTCAAAAAACGGAAGGAGGCTTTCCCTGTTCGCCTTTACATTCTCAGCGATCTCCTCCGCCGACATAAGGCACCATCTGTCGCCGTTCAGCTCCCGTAACAGCGCCTTCAGCGCCTCCGGGAACAAATGGCCCACGACCTTCTGGGCGTTTTCAATGGCTTCCTCAGAACAGGGCGGCTGAACCTGTACCCACGGGTCTCCCCGCGTAAATTTAATGATCAATTCTCTGTACATTTCATTTTCTCACCCAATGGATACCGATTTGAAACAAGGCCTTCGGAGATTTACGCTCACAGCCCGGCCATCATAGTCCCGATGATATCAAGACTGCGCTGGGATATGGCGGCGTTTTTGTTGCGCTTGCCCCGGACCTTGTAGCCGAGGGGGGCGATAATGCCGAAGTTTATGTTCATGGGCGCGAAATCCCCCACGCTACCGCCGGAGATATAGAGCGCCAGGGCGCCGATGGCCGTCTCCCGGGGAAAATCCGCCGGTGGCATGCCAAGCATCTCCCTCGCCGTCTCGATGCCCGCAAGCATACCGGAGGCGGCGGACTCGATATATCCCTCCACCCCGGTCATCTGCCCCGCGAAGGATATCCGGGGCTCGCTTCTTAAACGGTAGTACCTGTCAAGGAGCTTTGGCGAATTTAAGTACGTATTGCGGTGCATGACGCCGTAGCGCATAAACTCGGCGTTTTTAAGGGCCGGTATCATGGAAAATACCCGCCGCTGTTCGGGAAATTTAAGGTGCGTCTGAAATCCCACCAGGTTATATAGCGTGCCCTCCGCGTTGTCCATACGAAGCTGTACCACGGCGTATGGCTCCCGGCCCGTTTTCGGGTCACGAAGTCCCACGGGCTTCATGGGACCGTAGCGAAGCGTGTCCATGCCGCGCCTTGCCATGACCTCCACCGGCATACACCCCTCGAAAACTCCCGAATCCTCGAAGCCGTGAAGCTCCGCCTGCTGGGCATTGGCAAGCTCCGTCACAAAAGCGATATACTCATCTTTTTCCATGGGGCAGTTTACATAATCCGCTGTCCCCTTGTCGTAGCGGGAGGCAAACCAGGCGCTTTCCATGTCCACGCTCTCCAGCGTCACGATGGGCGCCACCGCGTCGAAAAAGTGAAGGTCCGTGCACGGGCACAGCCGCTCTATCTCCTCCGCCATCGCCCCATCGGTCAGGGGCCCGGTGGCGATTATGACGCGCCCCTCCGGTATTTTCGTGACCTCGCCGGAGCGGACAGTTATGTTGGGGTGGCCCTTTACCCTCTCCGTGACGTCTCGGGAAAAACCCTCCCGGTCCACAGCCAGGGCTCCCCCGGCGGGGACCCGGTGAGCGTCGGCGCAGGACATTATGACGGACCCTAAGCGGCGCATCTCCTCCTTCAAAAGCCCCACGGCGTTTGAAAGCTCGTCGGACCTTAAGGAGTTGGAGCATACAAGCTCGGCAAAGCTGTCAGACACGTGGGCCGGTGAGCGCTTTTCGGGCTTCATCTCCCAGAGCGTCACCTCGATGCCCCTCTCGGCCAACTGCCACGCGGCCTCGCACCCGGCGAGGCCCGCGCCCACCACCGTGGCCTCCATCAGCTCTCTCCCCCGGTCTTGCGGGCGGCCGGCCTTTTGGCGGCCGTCTTTTTCGTAGCGGTCTTTTTTGCTGTACCTGTAGTCTTTTCAGCGGTGCCGGTCGCTTTTTTTGTCGCTCCGGCGGCCTTTTTTGCTGTCTCCTTTTTCTCCGCGGGCTTTTTCTCGTCAGCGGCGCCGGTCGCGTCGTTGTTCTCCGCGCTCTTGCGCTTGTATCCCCGCTTATCCTCGGGGACGAACCGGGAGCAATGCTCGTTTATGCAGAAGGGCTTCTGGAACCCCCTGCCGCTTTTCTTAAATAACGTGTGGCCGCACTCTGGGCAGTTGTCCTTTGTGGGTACGTCCCAGGTCATAAAGCCGCACTCCCGCTTTTCGCAGGCGTAGTAGGTGTAGCCGTTCTTGCTGGTGCGCTTTAAGATACGTGAGCCGCATTTCGGGCACTTGCCGGGCATCTCCACCACGATGGGCTTTGTGAATTTACACTCCGGGTACCCCGGGCAGGCCAGGAATCGCCCGTACCGGCCGTTTTTCACCACCAGCTTCCGCCCGCACTCGGGGCATATCTCGTCGGTCTCCTCGTCGGGTATCTTGAGATGGGTCCCCTCAAGCGCCTTCTCGGCGCTCTCCAGCGACTGGGCAAAGCCCCCGTAAAACTCCGACAGCACCTGCTTCCAGGGTCTCTCGCCCTTCTCGACGCTGTCCAGCGTCTCCTCCATCCCGGCGGTGAAGCCCGGGGATACGATGTCGGCAAAGCGCTCCTTCATGAGCTTGGTCACCACCTCGCCCAGGGGCGTGGGCTTTAAGCTCTTGCCGTCCTTCACAACGTATTCCCTGTCAAGGATAGTCGATATGGTGGGGGCGTAGGTGGAGGGGCGGCCTATGCCCGTCTCCTCCATCTCGCGAATTAAGCTGGCCTCGGTGTATCTCGTGGGCGGCTGGGTAAATTTCTGCTCCTTTAAAAGCTCTTGAAGCTCCACCGTCTCCCCCTCTCGGAGAACGGGCAGGGCTATCTGGCGCTCGCTTGACTCCTCGTCCCGGCCCTCCTCATATACGGCGGTAAAGCCCGGGAATTTCACGGCCTGATAGCCGGTCCTGAAGGTGTGGCCGTTGGCGTCAATGTCCATGGACACGCTGTCGTACACGGCCTGGGCCATCTGGCTTGCGATAAACCTGTTCCACACAAGCTTATAGAGCCTGTACTGCTCCGGCGGAAGGGACGCCCGGACCCTGTCCGGTGTGAGCTCCGGCACCGAGGGCCGGATGGCCTCGTGTGCGTCCTGAGCGGAATTTTTATTCTTGAAGCGGCGTGGTGAGCCGTTATAATACTCCTCGCCGTATCTTGCCCTGATGAGCCCTCCGGCGGCGGCCAGGGCCTCCTCTGAAAGCCGCAGGGAGTCGGTACGCATGTAGGTTATAAGTCCAACGGTGCCCTCGCCCTCTATGTCCACGCCCTCATATAACTGCTGGGCCACGGCCATAGTGCGTCTGGGCGTCATTCCCAGCTTCCGGCTGGCCTCCTGCTGTAAGCTGGAGGTTATGAAGGGCGGCGCCGGGGAGCGCTTCACGTCCTTGCGCTTGACGGACGACACGGCGAAAACGGCGTCCTTTACCGCCGCCTCCACGGCCTTTACGTCGTCCTCAGTCCTGAGCCCCGCCTTTTTCCCCGCCTTGCCCACGTATTTGGCGGTGAATATTTCGCCCGAGGAGTGCCGGAGGCGTGCGTCCAGCGTCCAATATTCCTCCGGCACGAAGGCCCGTATCTCCTCCTCCCTGTCCACCACAAGCCTTGTGGCCACGGACTGGACCCGTCCGGCGGACAGCCCGTACTTGAGCTTCGTCCAAAGGAGGGGGGAGAGCTTGTAGCCCACTATGCGGTCAAGGATTCCAGGTCCTGATCTATGGGACGGGGGTGCTTTATACTCTCGTTCACCACCCGCTTTGTTATCTCGTTGAAGGTCACCCTGTACACCTCGTCGTCGGGGATGTGCAGGAGCTCCTTTAAATGCCAGCTTATGGCCTCCCCCTCCCGGTCCGGGTCGGTGGCCAGATACACCCGCTTTGAGGCGCGGGCGGCCTTCTCAAGCTCCCGTATGGTCTCCTCCCGGCCCTTCACGGGCTGGTAATCGGGCACGAAGCCGGCCTCGATATCCACGCCCATGTTGCTCTTGGGAAGGTCCCGCAGATGCCCCATGGAGGCCGTGACTTTGTACTCGGGCCCCAGATATTTTCCGATAGTCTTGGCCTTCGCCGGGGACTCGACTATCACTAAA
>CANQUO010000032.1 GCA_947627085.1 uncultured Oscillospiraceae bacterium | reverse complement strand
CGGTAGACGGCGGGGAAGTCCACGTCCACCCCGGCCTCGATCAGGCTGGTGGAAACCACCCGGCAGGAGAGGTCCGCTGTCAGCCTCCGCCGGATCTCTGCCAGAACTTCCCGGCGGTGCTCCGGCGTCATGAGGGTGGAAAGGTGGAAACTGCCCTCCCGCTCCAAAAGGCCGTAGACCGTCTGGGCCTGCTTGCGGGTGGATACGATGCAAAGGACTTGTTCATGGCCATTGAGCCTCTGGGCCAGGGCCTCGTCGGACAGCTGGCCCAGGTGCTCGCAGCGCACCCGCTGGAAGACCTGGACAGGAATTTCGGGGGCAATCTCCCGGGGGGCCAGCTCCGGCGCAATGCTGGCGAACATGTGCCCCAGGGCGGGCTGGGTGGCGGTGCAGAGAACACAGGACGCGCCGTAGTTTACGGTGAGCTCCGCGATGGCCCGGACGCAGGGCAGCAGGTAGGGCAGGGGGATGGTCTGGGCCTCGTCGAAGATGATCACGCTGTCCGTTAAATTGTGGAGCTTCCGGCACCGGGACGGCTTGTTTGCGAACAGGGACTCAAAAAACTGTACCGCAGTCGTCACCACAACGGGCATGTCCCAATTTTCGGAGGCCAGCTTTTTGCGCTCTTTCTCCAGGTCCGGCGGGCCGTTCTCATCGTCCCCGAAGTCCACATTGGCGTGATGCTCCAAGACCGTTTCGTCGCCAAGGACCTTTCGGAAGGTGTCCGCCGTCTGTTCAATGATGCCGGTATAGGGGATGACGTAGACGATGCGCTTTTTCCCGTGAGCCGCGGCGTGGCACAGCGCAAATGCCAGAGAGGACACGGTCTTTCCTCCGCCGGTGGGAACGGTAAGGGTAAAAAGGCCGGGCTCCCGGGAGGCTCCGGCCTCCATACAGGCCCGGAGAATGTCGCATCTGACGCGGTTGAGGTCCGATTTGGCGTCCCACCAATCGGCGACATACGCCTCAAGCCTTCCAAGCAGCTGCCGCACGGTGACATCGCTGCCCCTCAGAGGGGGCTCTTCCCGCATAAAAGCCTCGGTGTCCAAAAAGTCCGCGTCCACAAGGCAGGAGAACAGCATCCGAATCCAGAACGCCATTGTGAAGCCGCCCCGGCCCAAAGCTTTAGGCGGCCGGAACCGAGCGCGCTCCAGCTGGATCTCCTTGGAGAAATCCCCATAGGGCTCCACCGGCCGCTTGAGCCGCCCGTACAAGGTTGGGTCGGAGGGGGCGTCCCACTTTCCTCCGCCGTCAGGCAGTCCGCCATGGTGGCCCGCCACGCAGTAGGCGGCGGGCCAGCCGAGATACCTGGTGATTTCCTGGGCCCCGGCGGTGGAGTGGTCGGCTTGGATATTCTCCCCCAGGATACGCCGCTGGAATCGCGCGGCATACTTCCCAATGTCGTGGGCCAGCCCCACCTCCTTCCCTAATTCCTCTGCCCCGAAGGGGGCGGCAAAGCCTGCGGCGAGTCTGGCCACATTTTGCGCGTGTTCCGGGATGGTCTGCTCCCGGCCATCCTCCGTTCGGTGAGCAAGATACATCTTCTTCTCCCCCTGTCATACCGATCGATCTGCCCCGTTGGGGCCCTGGAAAGGCTTTACTTTAACTATATCGCGCCGCCTTTGAATGTTCAACACGGTTTGTATGTGTCATGTGTTGACAAAGTCACCTGATTCTCATAAGATTCATGATGTGATTTGCGTTTTTAATGTCAAGGAGGGACCGCTGCTGTACTTCTGCCCGCAGACAGGCGGGGCGGAGCTTCAAGGGCTTGACGCGGATAGGAAAACGATTTCGTGGAAACGCTTTCCGCCGTTTACCGGGGCTTGGACCCGCGCTCGGCCGAAAGGCGCTTGCCTATAACGACTATTTTGCAAGCTGCCGGAAACAGATAGAGGACGCCCTTCCCGAGCGGAAAGGACCGGACAGCACAAGGCCGCGGGATCGCGCATCCCACGGCCTTGTGTTTTTTTGAGGGTGTCGGCATCCTCAGTCTTGTGTGACGATGTCGTATTTTTCTACGTTGATGACGGTCTTGCCCTGGGACTGGAAGCTGATACCATCGGCGGAGAGGGGGGTGGAGAAGGTGAGGGTGAGGGCCTGCTCACCGTCGTTGACGAAGATCTCCGCGGAAAGGCGGTCCAAAATCACGCGGAGCTTGATCTCTCCGCCGCGGTTGCGGACGAAGCACTCCCGGACGTGGACGAAGTCCCGGTTGGTGCCGGAGTGGTCGCGGCTGACCCGCAGGGTGCTGGTCAGGGGCGTGTAGGTGATGGAGGTGTAGTGCTGGCTCCCGGCGGCCACCTTCATGCGGAAATTGGTGTAGCCGCACTCGCTCCGGGGCCGGACGGTTACGGTCATGTCGATGGTCCGCCCGTAGACGCCCCTGAGCGTCAGCTCCTCCTGCACCGGTATGTCCGAATAGCTCACCCGCCGGCCGTGGAGGGCGTCCAGCTCCCGGACGGGGTTCTGGATAACGCGCCCGTCCCGCAGGGACAGCTCCCTGGGCAGGGTCATCTGGCCGAACCACTTGTCCTCCGGCCTGGACACGCAGGTGTCCCAATTTTGCATCCACGCGATAACGATCCGCCGCCCGTCCGGGGCCAGGAGCGTCTGGGGCGCGTAAAAATCAAGGCCGTAATCCACCGCCTGGACGTTCTGCCGGTCAAAGGTGTGGGTCGCCTCGTCATATTCGCCGATGAGGAACATGGTGCAGTCGCCGTTGTGGAATTCAAGCCCCACGGCGCTCATGTCCTGGGGGCTCACCGAGAGTATCTGCTTATCGCCCAACGTGAAGAAGTCCGGGCACTCCCACATCTTGCCGTATTCGTTGTAGCACCTGTCGAGGACGGTGACGAAATGCCACTCAAACCCGTCGCCGCTTTCAAAGAGCAGTATAGAGCCGCTCTTGTCCTCGGTCCTGCACCCCACCACGCACCCGAAGGTCCCGTCCGGCTTTCGAAAGAGCTTCGGGTCCCTGAAATCCTGCCGGCTGAACCCCTCCGGGAGGTCCTTCCCCCCGAGCACCGGGTTCGCGGCGTATTTTTCATACTCTCCGCCGTCGCCCACGGCCAGGCACTGGGTCTGAAGGTCACGGCGCACGCCGTCATGGCTTAAGTGCTCCTGCACGCCGGTGTACATCAAAAGCTGCCGGCCGTCGTCCAGCTCCAGAGCCGAGCCGGAGAAGCACCCGGCGTTGTCATAGGCCTCGTCCGGCGCCAGGGCGGCGGGCAGATATCGCCAGCGCAGAAGGTCCCGGCTCACCGCGTGGCCCCAGTGCATGGGCCCCCACTTGGTGGAGTATGGGTGGTACTGATAAAAGAGGTGGTACTCGCCCTTGTAAAAGGAAAATCCGTTGGGGTCGTTCATCCATCCCACCCGGGGGCTCAGATGGAAGGCCGGCCTCTCCGCGGGCGTTATGTAGGCGCTGACGCGCTCCTCGTATTCCCGGGCTTTTTTAAGCGTGTCGCTTGTCATGGGATACCTCCGTAGCAATAATTAGGGCGGGCGCGTCGCGTCCGCCCCTTATCTATGCCTGCTTACTTTGAAGCGTTGACGTACCTGGTGTAGGCGTCCTGATAGACGGTTAGGAGCTTATCCATACCGCAGCTGTCGCGGAGCATGGTCAGGTACTGGTCCCACTCAGCGTCGGTGGGCCCGCCGTTCTTGAGCCAGTTGCCCTCGTTCTCGGCCACTAACTTCACGAAGGACTCCTTGTAGCGGTCGATGGTGTCCAGCTCGTCCTTGGTGAAGGTCACGTCGTTGGGATAGTAATTCTTGTTCTGCGCCAGGGGAATCCAGTCGTCCACTAAAAGCTGGAGCCTCTCCTTGGCACGGTCCTCAAGCTCGAACACGCTGTCGTAGTACTCCGGGAGCACGAGCCTGGGCCCGTAGACCTCGTACTGGGCCTTAAGGGAGCCGGCGGTCTTGCCGTACTTGGCCTGGGCCTCCTCGTCGGTTATGGACTTCCACATGCCGTTCTCGTCCTGCTCGGTAAAGTAGATGCCGATGGGGCCGTACTGGAGCTGCATGACGATCTCGGGGTCGTACCACTGGTCGAAGTATTTGCACAGGAGCTCCGGGTTGCCGCAGGCGGAGGTGATGTTCAGCTTACCGGCGGTGACGGCGGGAGCGCCGCGCAGGTTGAGGCCCATGACGCCCTCATACTCCGTGCCCACGGGGCCGGACATGGGGGGCAGGTAGACGTACTGGTCGGACTTGTCGCCCATTATCTGCTCGATGTACCACCAGGTGGCCACGCCCACGCGGCCCTGGGTGCACTTGGCGATGAGCTGGCTGTCGGACTGGGAGAACATCTCCAGGTCCATCAGCTCCTCCTTATACCAGTCGGAGAAGTAGCTGACGGCGTCCCGGTATTTCTCCGTGGCGCAGACGAACTCGACCTTGCCGTCGGCGTCCACCAAAAGGTCGTTGCACACGTCGGAGGTGAAGTTTGTAAAGCCGAAGCCGGAGTAGAATATCTCCTGGCCCCAGCACCACTGGTCATAGCCGGTGGACATGGGGATGGTCTGGCCGGGGGTGTTGCCGTTGCGGGTGGCCATGTCGTTCTCCTTGAAGGCCTTCAGGGCGTCGTGGAGCTCGGTGAGATTGGTGGGTACGGGCAGGCCCAGCTCGTCAAGCCAGGTCTTGTTTATCATGGAAAACTCGGGGACGGAGTGGATGGCGTAGTTGTCCTCCATCCCCAGGGCCGCGGTGCCCATGAGCTCGCCCTCGGGCAGACCGTATATCTTCCCGTCGGCGGCGGTGATGGCGGAGCGTATCTCCGGGTGCTTTTCAAGTATCTCGGAGAGCCTGGGCATTATCTCGGGGGTTATGTAGGGGGTGAGATCGATAAAGACCTCGTCCTCGCCGTACTCGGCTATGTCGCCCTGGCTGAAGCCCACGGCGATAAAGGCGTCGGGAAGGTCGCCGCCGCCGATGGTGACGCCCACGCGCTCGGCCAGGGAGTCAGCCATCAGGTCCCACTCGATCTCCACGCCGGCGTCCTCGGCCATTTGCTGGAGGACCGGGTTGGAGTCATAGCCGGAGCTTAAGGAGGACATACCGCCCATTATTGAGAAGTAGGTCTGATTTTCGTCTCCGTTCTTTCCGGAGCCGCCGCCGCACCCGGCAAGGCATACCGCCACAAGGCACGCCGCCAGCGCCAGGCACATTATCCTTTTAACGTTGGATCTTTTCATTTCAAATCTCCTTTTTCAGATTTCAAATATTTTTTCTGACGACATGCGCGTCAGAAAAAATCCCTCTTGTCACGTCAGCGTGCCGCTTCGCGGCGCGCGCAACGTGACGGCAGGAAAAAATTTTTGAATTATAATTCAAAAATTTTTTCCGCACGCACTCCCCTTGGCAATTAAAGGCCGCAGGCCTTTAATGCCAGCTTTTATCCTTTTACCGCCCCCGTCATGAAGCCCTTTTCAAAGTACTTCTGAACGAAGGGATAGATGACCAGCATGGGCACCGCCGCCACGATCATGGAGGCGAATTTTATGAGCTCCGCCGTGCGGTTGGCCTCGGAGTAGTCAAGGCCGCCGGTCATGTTGGTCATCTGCGAGGCGTTTATCAGTATGCCCCGCAGTACCAGGGGGAAGGGGTCCATGGAGTGGTCCTGGAAATAGATGAGGGCCGTGAACCAGTCGTTCCAGAAGGCCACCATTGCGAACACCACCATCACCGCCATGATGGGCCGGCTCAGTGGCACCACCACCCGGAAGAACACGGTGAAGTCGTCCGCTCCGTCTATCTCGGCGGCCTCCATCAGCTCCTTGGGGATGTTGTTCTCAAAGAAGTTCCTGACGATTATGACGTTGCCCACCGCCACGCCGCCGGGGAGGAACAGGGCCCACATGTTGTCCAGAAGCCCCGTGTTCTTGGCCACCAGGTACGTGGGGATGAGTCCGCCGCCGAAGTACATGGTGATGATGAAGAAGATGGATATCCATTTGCGCCCGGGGAGCTCCCGCCTTGAGAGGGGGAATGCCACCAGGTACACCATCACCACCGAGAAGATGGTACCGATGACGGTGTATTTCACGGAGTTTATAAAGCCGTTCAAGAGATTTTTGTTGGCGAACACCGCCGTGTAGCCCTCCAGGGTGAATTTGCTGGGGGCGAAGAAGGTCTTGCCGGAATAGACGTCGTAGGGGTCCGACACCGAGGCCACCAGCACGTAGTAGAGCGGATAGGCCACGATGAGGAGGATAACGACGCATATGCTGACTAAGATGATGTCGCTTGCCTTATCGGACAGACCGTGTTTTTTAGTCATTTTTCACGCCTCCTTAAACAAAGCTGACATCCGCGGCCTTTTTGGCTATCTTATTGACCACGACGAGAAGTATGATGTTGATGACCGTGTTGAAAAGGCCCACGGCGGTGGACAGGCTGTACTCCTGCTTTCCGATACCCTGTTCGTAGACGTACACCGCTATGACGTCGGAGGTGGCCTTGTTGAGCTCCGTCTGGAGCAGGAACACCTTCTCAAAGCCGACGCTCATGATGCCGCCGGCGCTCATTATGAGCTGAAGGACTATCATGGGGGTGAGCTCCGGGATGTCGATGTGGAGTATGCGCTGGAACATGGAGGCCCCGTCTATCTTCGCCGCCTCGTAAAGTCCCGGGTCCACGGCCGACAGGGTGGCCAGGTAAATTATGGTGCCCCAGCCGGCGTCCTGCCATATGCCCGAGGCTATGTAGATGGTCCTGAAGGCGCTGGCCTCGGTCATGAAGTCGATGTGCTTGCCGCCCATGAGCAGGTTTATAAGGCCGCCGTAGGGGGACAGGAAGATGCGGAGCATACCGCAGATGACCATGATGGAGATGAAGTGGGGGGCGTAGAGCACCGTCTGCACCACCCTCTTGAAGCGCTTGAACCGGAGCTGGTTTATGGCCAGGGACAGTATGATGGGCACCGGAAAGCTCCACAGAAGCCCGTAGAGGCTGAGCTTCACGGTGTTGACTATCATCCTCTTGAAGTTCCACGCGGTGAAGAATTGCTCGAACCACTGAAGTCCCACCCATTTGCTTCCGAAAAAGCCCTTATTGGCCTTGTAGTCCCGGAAGGCTATCTGGATGCCGTACATGGGGATGTACTTATAAATGATGGTGATTATGACCGGGATGAGCAGCATGGCGTAGAGCTGCCAGGACTGGAGTATACGCCTGCCCAGGGATTTGCCGGGCACCGTCACGGCCACGGGGCCGCCGGTTTCCGGACCGGTACCTTTAGCGTGCCGGGTTTTGACCGCTTGTTTACTCACGCTTAAGTTTCCCTCCTTATTAATATTTCGGTTGAACGCTGGTGAAATGGTTTTTGCGGGTCTGAGATTTTTTCACCGAGTTTCCCACCCTGGTTGCCGGCCGGCGGTGGGGAATCGGAGAAACAATGCGTGAAACGATATTTAATGAACGCCTTAACAATAGCACAGCGCACCGCTTACAGTCAATAATTTTTTATAAAAAATTGGCCTAAAATTCACAATTTGTCACTACTCCACAAAACAACTGGGCAAATATTGTGCAGAATTACCACCTGAAATTTGTAAAATCGTTTCATAAAATTTGCGCTTACCCCTTTACAAACTCCGGGAGATATGGTATACTTATTTCATGAAATCCAAAGCACGTTTCACGATTTTCACAGAACGCGGGACATAATGAGGTGAAAGCATGTCAGAAACAACTTCCGCCCCCACGATGAAGGACGTGGCCCGGGAGGCCGGAGTGGCCCTGGGGACCGTCTCCAAGGTGATAAACGGCATACCTGTCGGCGAGGACTACCGCAAGCGCGTGGAGGAGGCGGTGGCGAAGCTCAACTACCGGGTGAACTCCTACGCCAAGGGACTTAAGACAAACAAGACATATACAGTGGCCGTCATGGTGCCGAATTTGGTGAGCCCCTTTTTCTCAAGGCTCGTAAACTCCATAAACCGGGCCCTGGCCGCCAGAAAGCATCGGATGCTCCTCTACGCCACGGACTACGACCCGGCCCAGGAGCAGGAGTACGTCATTCTGGCTGAACAGCAGAAGGTGGACGGCATAATCTGCTTAAGCTACAACCCGGAGCTTAAGGTCTCGGACAACGTGCCCCTGGTGTCCATCGACCGGTACTTCGGGGCCCAGATACCCTGCGTGGCCTCGGACAACTACGGCGGCGGCCGCATGGCGGCGGAGAAGCTATATGAGAACGGATGCCGCAAATTGGCCTTCATGCGCATCGGCTCTAAGCTCACAAACGAGCCCAACAAGCGAAAGGACGGCTTTATCTCCGCCTGCGAGGACCTGGGGGTGGAGTACACCCTGAAGATAGTGGACGACTTCACGCCCTATTCGGCCTTTGAGGATTTCCTCCGGGAGCACCTCAAGGGCGGGAGGCTGGACTTTGACGGCATCTTCTGCGTCACCGATTCCCTTGCCTACCAGACCGTCCGCTCCCTGCGCTCCATGGGCGTCAGGGTGCCGGAGGACGTTCAGATAATCGGCTTCGACGGGGTGAGATATTTCGGCGATCAGGACCTCTTCTGCTCCACCATCGTCCAGCCGGTGGACCAGATCGCCGAGACATGCGTTGAGATGATCCTTGAAAAGACCCAGTCGAAGGCCCCGTCCCTTGTGTGCCTGCCCGTGGAGTTTGCCTGGGGCGGCACCACCCTTAAATGATATGGCAAGCGAGTACCTTAAATGGAAATACCGGGACGTAAAGCCCGACGAGCCGCCGCCTCCCTTGACCGGCTGGCCGAAAATAAAAAACTGGCTGCATTATAATTGGCACTGGATAGTCATCCCCGCGGTGGTGGCCGCCGTGGCGGTGAGCATGCTCCTAAACGCCCTGGGCGTTGGGAAGGTAAAGCCCGACTATATTTTCGCCTATGTGGCAAAGCGGGAGCTTTCGGAGACGGACGAGGCCGCCCTTGTTGCCGCTGTTGAGAAGCTCGGCGAGGACACGAACGGAGACGGGCATGTCCATGTGGAGCTTCGCCCCTACGTGACGCCGGACATGTCGGACGCCGAGGCCTACCAGTACGGCCTTGCCGTGAGCGTGCGCCTCATGGGGGACATAAGCTCCGGCGAGAGCGTATTTTTCCTGACCGACGACCCGGAGAGCTTACAGCTTGAGTATCAGGTCCTGGCCATGCCCGACGGCTCCGCCCCGGCGGAGGAGGATTACAGCTGGGAGGGCAAGGCCATCCCGGTGGGCGACTGCCAATTGGGCCTTGACGCGGATTCTGGCCTTTACATCGGCAGACGGTACTTTGTGGATAAAGCCCCCGACGAGGCCGACGAGGCCCTCTGGAGGGCCATAACGACAGGAGCTGCAAAATGAGAAAAATATTGCTTGTCCTGGCCGTGTTTGCCTTCATTGCCGCCCTGCTTACCGGTTGCGCCGAGCCCCCGGAGCCTGACTACGAGGCCCTGGGCTGGGACGAGAGCTGGCAGACCGTGGGCACGGTGGCGGCGGTGGAGGTGCCGGAGGGCTTTACGGCCGCGGAGAATCTGGACATAATGTCCGGCGAAGGGCTCTGGTACGCCGCCTGGACATACGGCGAGGGCGAGAACATCAAAAACGACGCCGGCGAGGACGCGGTGCTTTTCGAGGCCCAGGTCTACCTGCTCATCGAGCGTTGCGCCAGCCCCGCCAAGGCCCAGGCCGAGACGAAGCTCTGGGCGGAGAGGCAGAGCGAGAGCTACGCCTGCTCCGAGCCGGAAAAGGCCGCATACGGCGGCGTCGAATACGCTGTCCGGACCCTCACCGCCCCGGAGGACAACCCCTTTGACGGCGGCGTCTCCGCCTCCGCCACAGTGGGCAGCTACGCCGTCAGCGTGGAGCTCATGTATCAGGAGAGCTTCACCGGAGCGGCGACGCAGACCATGGACGAATTTTTAAGTGGGCTTCACCTGAACCTTGAGGAGGCGTAAAAATGGGTCTATTTTTTCCTATGGATGGGGAGCGATACGAAAACGACAGCCGCCGCCGGGGCTTTGCCCGGTACCGCCAGGTGCTGGAGCGGGACTGGAAACAGCTCATACTCATCGATCTGGCGGCGCTGGCCGTCTTCCTCCCGGCCATATTCGGCATCTCACTGGCCGTCATGAACAGGAGCGTCCTGGTGCTCATACTGTCCGGCGTCCTGGGCGGGGCCATAGCGTCCCTGGGCATCGCGGCGATGTACGATTTTATACTCCGCAGGCTCCGGGACGACCTTGCCTGGTGCATGATCGCCTTTAAAAAATCCCTCCGTCAGAACTGGCGCGCCGGACTTCTGCCCGGCGTGCTGGAGGGGCTGTATATCGCATTCCTCGTCTTTTCCGGATATATAATGTACAGGTCCGGGAGCCTCACCTTCCTTGAGGTGGGGATTTTCGCCCTGGCATCGCTTATTTTCACAATGATATTCCGAATATGGTGGGCGCAGGTGGTGCTTTTCGAGCAAAAGCATCTTATAATGCTCAAAAACTGCGTGCTTTTCATCATAAAAAACCCGAAAAAAATCCTGCTCAGCGCCCTTGCGGAGGTCCTGTGGTGGACCGCCGGCGCGCTTTTACTGCCCTATTCGGCCTTTCTTGTGCCGTTTTTAGGTATTTGGTACATACTTTTGGCGGGAATCATGATAATTTACACCCCGCTTGACGCCTCTTTCCGGGTGGAGGAGCAGATAGCGGAAAAAAACACCCCGGCCCCGCCGGAAAATGAGGGGGAGTGAGCGTGGAGACGGTAGCCGAGAACGAATACACCCTGACAAAGGAGCTCTTTTTTGAGGGTATGAGGCGCGTCGACCGGGAAAATTACATGCCCGCGGTGAAAAAGGCCCTTATAGTCATCGCGCTTTTGTGGGCCGTTCTGGCCCTCGTCACCCTCCGGGCCGGAGGTCACGTTTCCGTGATAGTCCTGGAGCTCTTGGCGGTTTTGGCCGTGGGATGGACCCTTACGCGGTCCATCCCGAAAAAGAGGTCCGCCCGGGCCTGGCAGGCGCTGTGCGACGACTCCGGCGGGGAGCTTGTACGCCGCATACGCTTCGTTGAGGACCGGATGGAGGTGGAGCCCGGGGGGCTCATCGTAAACTACGAGGACGTGGACAAGGTGCTTGAGACCGAACACATGCTCATACTCGTGACAAGCGGAAAAAGGGGCGTCATGGTTCTGAGGGACGGATTCAAAAAGGGCGACGCCGCCGCCGTTGAAAGACTTATAAATGAATGGAGGAAATGACATGACAGACATACTCGCCGTGGGCGAGATACTCATCGACCTTACGCAAAACGGCGTGAACAGTCAGGGCATACCGAGCTTCGACGCGAACCCCGGGGGAGCTCCCGCGAATTTAGCGGTGGCCGCCGCCAGGCTCGGCGCCAAAACGGCCTTTATCGGAAAGGTCGGCCGGGACAGCTTCGGGGACCTTCTCAGGGACACCCTTGCGGAAAACGGCGTGGACGTCTCCGGCCTTGTCACGGACGCCGTCCAGCACACGACCCTGGCTGTGGTGACCGTGGACAGGACCGGCGAGCGGAGCTTCAGCTTCTACCGGGACCCCAGCGCCGATGTGAACCTCGACGTATCAGATATCGACGAGGACCTTCTGAAAAACACCCGCTTTCTCCACTTCGGGAGCGTCAGCCTCACCGCCGAGCCCTCAAAAAGCGCCACCCTCCACGCGGCGAGGCGCGCCCGGGAGTTGGGGGCCGTGATAAGCTACGACCCCAACTACCGGGCCTCCCTCTGGCATAGCGAGGCCGCCGCCGTAAAGGGGATGCTGGAGCCCATGGACCTTGTGGACGTCCTGAAGGTCTCCGACGAGGAGCTGCCGCTGCTCACCGGTACGGAGGACCTGGAGGAGGGGAGCGCCGCTCTCGCAAAGCGGGGAATAAAGCTCATTCTGGTCACCCTGGGCCCAAAGGGCGCCTTTTACCGCTTCGGCGAAAAAACCGGAACGGTCCCCGGCGTGCCCTGCGTGGTGGGCGACACCAACGGGGCGGGGGACACCTTCTTCGGCGCCTTCCTCTCCCGGCTTTCCCGCAGGGGCGGCCTTGAGGGCGTGGACGCGGGCGACCTGGAGGACATGATCGCCTTCGCCAATTTGGCGGCCTCCATAACCACCAGCCGCCACGGCGCCATCCCCGCCATGCCAACGCTGTCGGAGATGGGGAAGTAAAAAAGACTTAAGCTTAAATCGCCCGGAGGCATGGCCTCCGGGCGATTTTGTACAATTTTTACATATAAAATACTGCTTAAAAACGTTTCAGCATCTTTTGACACGCAAATTGCACAAAATCGAACGTTGAAAGTTATTCAAAAATCCAAATTTATTATAAATTTCAAATCTCACTTGACAAACAAATCTGACGAACATATAATCAAACCATCGTAAAGCGTGAAACGTTATTTTTAACTCAGCGCCCCTCCGGCCGGCCCGCCAAGCCCCCGGAAAAAATCTTTGATTCAGAGGTATTTAAAATGAAAAATAAACTGAGAAGCCTCACCGCCCTGCTTCTGGCTCTGACCATGGTATTTGCCCTGGCCGCCTGCGGGGAGGGTAAGACCGCCGCGGCTGACGACATCGTCAACGGCGACTTTGAGGACACCTCGGGCAAGTGGGTGGGCTGGACCAAGGAGGATTCCGCCTTTAACGTCCGCGGCGTGATCTCCGACGAAAAGCTCAACGGCGTGCCCATGGAGAAGTCCGGCAACCAGTACTTCTCCGGCGCCAAGGGCGGCAACCCCGTGATGCGCGGCACCCTGACCTCCGACCCATTCAAGCTTGGCGGCAACGGCTTTATAACCTTCAAGATCGGCGCCGGCCAGGACCCTGAGAAGTGCTACGTGGAGTTCATCGAGGAGGGCTCCGACACTGTCCTTGCCAAGGTCGGCAACACCGACTGCGACGGCATGTACATAAAGGACCACCTTATAACAAAGGTCGTGGACCTCTCCGCTTCCGTGGGCAAGACTATTTACATCAGGATAACCGATAACGACGACGGCGACGGACTTGCCTACATAAACGTGGACGCCTTCAAGGTCTGCAAGAACGAGGCCGAGGTGGAGGCCGCCAAAGCCGAGTACGCGGCCCAGATAGAGAAGTACGGCGAGAAGCCCTTCGAGGAGGACGAGACCGCCACCACCATCGTAAACGGCGGCTTTGAGGAGTGCGACCTGGAGTCCGGCGTACTCACCGGCTGGAAGCTCCTTGACGGCTCCGCTCTCACCGTCGCCAACGTGGTACCCACCAGCCAGTACTACTGGGACGACCGGAGCGTCTATGGCTGGGGCGACTACTACCTTGACGGCTCCAACAACGGCGCCACCCCCGAGAACCTGACCGGCGCCATCCGCTCCCAGAAGTTCACCCTTGCCGGCGACGGCTTCATAAGCTTTATGATAGGCTGCGGCAACGGCGGCTCCTACGTGGCCCTTTGCGACGGCGCCACCGACGAGGAGCTCATAAAGGTCACCAACGACTACTTCAACGACCCCGCCCTGGCCCTGACGCTCCTTCGCGTGTACATGGACGCAAGCTCCTATATCGGCAAGGTCGTGTATCTGAAGGTCGTTGACGCCAACGACGGCTCCGCCGGGGGCTTCGCCTTCATAAACGTAGACGACTTCCGTGTCTCCATGACCCGCGACGAAGTGGCCGCCCTTGAGGTGGAGCAGATGGAGAAGGTCAACGCCGAGACCTACACCTCCTCCGCCTACGACGATCTGACCACACTGCGCAACTACTACTCAAGCTATCCCTATCCCGTGCCCCTCCAGTCCCTGACATTCAACACCTACGCCGAGAACAAGGTCGTGGACTGCGGCGCCGTTGACGTGACGACAGTTATCTCCGGCGTTACCGCCTCCTTCGGCGAGGACGCCGTCACAGACATCGCCGTGACAAAGGTGACCGCACCCGACGGTACCGAGATCGCGTCCGGCTTTGAGGCGGTGGATATGACCGCCCCCGGAGCCTACACCGTGACATATGCCGCAAGCTTTGAGGGCAAGAGCGTGGAGGCCTCCGCCACCGTTATCGCCATGGCCGACCACAACAGCGTGGCCAACGGCGGCTTTGAGTCCGGAAACCTTGCCGGTTGGACGGTCCTCACCGAGGGCTGGGCCTCCGCCGAGGGCCAGTACAGCGGCGTCATCGCCGGCGACAAGTGGTGGGGCGAGGAGCTCCCCTATAACCAGGCCGGCACATATCACCTTGACGGCTGGAGCAACGGCTTCGCCGAGGCCGACGGCTGGCAGATTAAGTCCACCAACTTCACCCTGGCCGGTTCCGGCTTCATCTCCCTTCGCATGGGCGGAGCCGCCGCGGCGGTACACGTATACAAAGCCGACGGCACGGAGATAGGGTATTATAAGCAGACCCGCTTCTCCGACACAAGCTTCCCCCACATCGCTCAGGGCGGCTCCTGGGCCGACATGGGTACCTACGTCATCGACCTTACGGCTCATCTGGGCGAGGAGCTCTACATCGTCCTTGCCGACGAGGTCATAGACGGCGGCTGGGCCCAGGCCTTCTTTGACGAGGTCGTGAC
>CANQUO010000031.1 GCA_947627085.1 uncultured Oscillospiraceae bacterium | reverse complement strand
GCGGGAGGCGGAGATAATCGCCCAGGCCGGGGCCTTCGGGGCCGTGACCATCTCCACCAACATGGCCGGGCGCGGCACCGACATAATGCTCGGCGGCAACCCGGAATTCATGGCGAGAGCCGACCTTAAAAAGGCGGGGGTCCCCGACGAGATAATCGCCGAGGCCGTGGGCTTTGCCGAGACCGACAGCGAGGAGATAAACGAGGCCCGTCAAAAATACGGGGAGCTTCTCAAAAAATACAAGGCCGTCACCGACGCCGAGGCCGACCGGGTCCGGGCCGTGGGGGGACTTTTCGTCCTGGGCACGGAGCGGCACGAGTCCCGGCGTATAGACAACCAGCTCCGCGGCCGGTCGGGCCGTCAGGGCGACCCCGGCGAGACCAGATTTTTCCTTGCCACCACTGACGACCTGATGCGCCTTTTCGGCGGGGACAGGATAACGAACCTCATGGAGACGCTGAAGATCGACGAGGACATGCCCATCGACCAGAAAATACTCTCCGGCGCCATTGAGAACGCCCAGAAGCGGGTAGAGAGCCAGAACTTCCAGTCCAGGAAGCACGTCCTTGAGTACGACGACGTGATGAACACCCAGCGCGGCATAATCTACGAACAGCGCCGCCGGGTCCTGGACGGCGAGGACGTCAGCGCCAACATAAGGGGCTGGTTCCGTGAGGTCATAGCCTCCGCCGTGGTCTCCGGTATGGTCCCGGAGGAGGCGGAGAACACAAAGCACCACGACTCCCCCGTCACCCTCACCCGGGATAAGCTCCGGGCCATCGCCGCGCCCTACATGGGGCTTTTCGTGACGAACGCGGATATTGACGGCCTTTCCGACAGCGATATCGCCGCCATGGACGCGGAGGGCCTGACCGACTGGCTCACCGAGCGCGCCAACGCCGTTTACGACGCCCGTGAGCGGGAGCTCGGCACCCCGGAGGGAGCGTCCCAGCCCCTCATGCGCGAGGTGGAGCGGGTCATACTGCTCCGTGTGGTGGACGAATACTGGATGGACCACATCGACGCCATGGACGATCTCCGTCAGGGAATACGCCTCCGGGCCTACGCCCAGGTCAACCCCGTGGACGAATATAAGCGGGAGGGCGGCGACATGTTCGACGCCATGATAACCGGCATCCGCGAGGAGGTTGTCCGCCGTATTTTCACCGTCCGGGTGAGGAAGGAAGCCCCCATAGAGCGCAGGAGCGACTCCCGCACCGTGTCCACCGCCGCCAACGTGGGCGGGGACAGGACCGTCAAAAGACAGCCGGCGAGAGCCGTGAAGATCGGCCGCAACGACCCTTGCCCTTGCGGGAGCGGCCTTAAGTGGAAAAAGTGCACCTGCAAGGAGTACCACCCGGACAACTGAGCCCGTATTTTCGGGAAAATCGCTTCAAAAATCGTATTTTTATCGAGGTTTCCATGTTTTCTGAAGTCCGCCGGGGCGAGCTTGTATATCTGACCGCCCCGCTTCTCCCAATGCCCCACGCCTTCACCACCCGATACGGCGGTGTGAGCGAGGGCGTCTACGCCGGCTTAAATCTCGGCGAGAGCAGGGGCGACGATATCGATAATGTCCGGGAAAATTACCGTCTCATTAAGGCCGCCCTGGGAATCGATAAGCTCTGCTTTACCCACCAGATACACGAAAGCAAGGTGCGCTATGTGACGCGTGCCGACGCCCGGGAGCCCGGGGACGCGACGCCTCCTGACTGCGACGGGCTTGTGACGGACGAGGAGGGCCTGGCCCTCATCATCTTCATCGCCGACTGCGCGCCCATACTGCTGTGCGACGAAAAGCGCCGCATCATCGCCGCCGCCCACGCCGGCTGGCGGGGCACCGTGGCGGACATTGCGGGAAAGGTCGTGGAGGCCATGGCGGGCCTGGGCTCGGACAGGCGGGACATCCGGGCCGCCATCGGCCCGTGCATTTCCAAATGTTGCTTTGAGGCGGGCCCCGAGGTCCCGGAGGCGGTCATGGGCGTGCTCGGCGAGGCCGGAGCGCAGTTCATAGCCCCCTCCCCATCCCACGCCGGAAAATATATGGTGGACCTGAAGGGCGTGAACCGGGCGCTGCTCATAAGGGCCGGACTTCGGCCTGAGAACATAGAGGTCTCCGACGCCTGCACCGCCTGCGAGAGCCAAAAATTCTGGTCCCACCGCGCTTCTGGCGCCGCCCGGGGCTCCCAGGCCGCCATCATTGTGAACAGGAGAGCGTAGGTATGCGCAAGACCATATTCATAATAGCGCTGGCGCTCAGCGCGGCTTTGTCCTCCTGCGCCGTCACGCCGCCCGTTGCCACGGCCACCGACCCCACCGAGGAGACTCAGGCCCCCTCCCGGCCCCAGGACGACACGCCGGAGGGCTATTCCAAGGCCGACAAGCTATTTTCATTGAATTACGATCCAAACTCCTCTTTAAATCCGTATAAAACGGTGAATAAGTACAACGACCAGCTCATGGGGCTCATGTACGAGGGGCTTTTCGCCCTGTCCCCTCAGCTCACGGCCCTGCCGGTACTGTGCAGTGATTGCGTCACCGAGGACGGCAAGGCCTACACCCTGACGCTCCTTCCAAGCGTCCTGTTCCACGACGGCACGGCCCTCACGGCGGAGGACGTGGTCTACTCCCTGAACACCGCCAAGAGCTCCTCCCGGTACTCCTCCCGGCTTTCGGACATAGCCTCCGTCAGCGCCCAGGGGACGGACAAGGTGGAGATAACTTTAAAGCGCGTAAATTACCAGCTTACAAAGCTCCTTGACGTGCCGATAGTCAAGAACGGCACCGCCGACGACCCCCTGCCCCCCGGCACCGGGCCCTACACCATGAACGGCGCCACACTGACGGCCTTTCCCTCCCACCGGGACTACTCCCAAGGGAGCCTTCGGTACATATACCTTCGCGCCACCGGCGAGGAGTCCCTGGCCGAGGATTTCTCCGCCAGAAACCTGGACCTTTTGGGCTACGACCCCGCCGGGACGGCCACCCTCAACATCCACATGGTCCACGAGAGCCGCTATTACGACACCTCGGACCTTATTTACCTGGGCTTCAACTGCCGGAAGGCCGTCGCCGGCGACCAGCTTGTCCGCCGGGCCATACTGCGGCTCATCGACCGGGAGGGGATAGTCTCCGAGGTGTTTGAAAACTCCGTGGTCAGCTCCCCCTTTATCTTAAACCCGGCCCTTGGGCTCTATACCGACGCCGACGCCGAGGGCTACGGCCTTTCAAAGTCCGATTTTGACCGTCTGGCGCTGGTGGCCGATCTGGCGGACGAGAACGACGACGGCTTTCTCGACCACGCCGGGGAGCCCTTTTCACTGCGGTTCATCGTGAACAGCGAGTCCCCCTACAAGGTCTCCGCCGCCAGAAGGATAACCACGGACCTCCGCAACGCCGGCCTCAACGTGACGCTGGACATACTAACGTACAGCCAGTACACCTCCGCCCTCAGCTCCGGGGATTTCGACATCTACCTGGGCGAGGTGCTCCTCAGAGCCGATCTGGACCTGACGAGCCTGGTGTCCGGGAAACTCAACTACGGCAAGATCGCCGACGCGGAGTACACAAGGCTCATAAACGAATATCTGGCCGCCCCCGAGGGCGACGCGCAGACCGCGGCGGCCAGGGCCCTCTGCATATACGTGGCCGAGGACGTGGCCATCATCCCCATCGCCTATAAGCGCTACGAGGTCCTGACCCACGCGGGCGTCGTATCCGGCGCCCAGCCCAGCCAGTCGGGCCTCTTCCCCGGCGTGCTCAAATGGTCAATAAACCCGTAAAAATATAGAAAGGGAGGACGAGGGCAACCCCCTCAAGCAAAGCCATGACGGACAGAGAGCTTATAAACGAGGCCGTTGAGGCCTCCCGCCACGCGTATGCCCCCTACTCAAAACAGCGCGCCGGCGCGGCGCTGGAGTGCGAGGACGGCACGGTGATCCACGGCTGTACCGTGGAAAATGCCGTTCTCGGGGCCTCCATCTGCGCCGAACGGGCGGCGGTCTGCGCCGCCGTGGCAAAAGGCTACCGGCAATTTCGGCGCATAGCCATCTACTCTACCGAGAGCTCCGATTATCTGACCCCCTGCGGCGACTGCCGCCAGGTCCTCAGCGAATTTTCCCCGGAGATGGAGGTCCTGTGCGTCCGCTCCGACGGCCGGTACGTGAGCTACAAGCTCCGCCACCTCCTCCCCGCCACCCCGGGAAAATAAATGTATTTACGCGAAAAAGCTCCCTCAAAGGGAGCTTTTTTCGTATATTCGTCCGTAAACAGATCATTTTTCCCGTGGCTTGAATATGAAAAACCTGCTGGCGGCGTAGTTGAGGACGGTGACGACGACGTTTGAGACGAGCTTCCACAAAAGGGCGTTCAGCCCGAGGCGGTCCACCGCGACATACATTATGGCCACGTCAAGCACCCCGGTGACGACCCGGCAGGCGAAGAAGGACACAAGCTCATGAAGGCCCCCGGAGAGGCTGTCCCGGCGGCTTTGGAATACCAGGAGCTTATTTGTGACAAAGGCGAATATCACCGCCGCGAGCCAGGCGATAATGGTGGAGGCGGTGTTGCCAAGTCCCGCGAGCTCATACGCGGCCCAGTAGCACACCATGTTCACCACCATGGCGCAGGCGCCGAAAAAGAGGTACGCGATCATCCGGCGGTATTTCGTGTAAAGTTCTCGCGCCTTTTCAATGAATTTATCCATGGCCCCGCGCCTCATTCAAGGCCCAGGATTTCGCCGATCTCAGCCATGACCTGGGGGTAATATACACCCACGGTACGGGCATACAGCAAAAACGAGCTTATCACCGTCGCCACCGACATGGCCGAGGATATGAAGGACAGGCGCGCGGCGTGTTTTTCGTCCAGGGAGTCGTGCCAGAAGCCGATGGCGATAAAGCACCCGGCGGCCATCAGGAAATATATGTCCATTCGGTAGCGCTCAAGAAGGACCGGCGTCCAGAGAACGTCAATAGCGGTTATGACCGCCGCCGCGGCGATAAAGCACCAGGCGGTCCCCAGCACACCCTCCCGCCGAAGGCCCCGGGCGGTGCCGCCCCTTATAAGGCCCAGGCACATGAGGAGCATGGGGAAGTTGAAAAACACGCTCGTTGTGGGGATATAGGGAAATTGCGCGGACATTCTCCCCACCTCAAAAAAGTTGCACACCGTGCCGTTCAGCACCCGCAAAAGCGTCTCGCCGTCTAAGGAAAAGCCGTATTTTGACTGGTCCGCCACCGTGATCTGGTATTTCTGGCCGAATTCGAAGGGGTTTTCAAATCTTATATAGTTATACCACATGAGCCCCGCCGCCACGACGACGTAAGGAAGGGCGGCAAGGCACAGCTTGCAAAGGAGCTTTAACGTAAATTTACGCTGTTTTAAAAACGCGAAAAGCATGGGTATCACAAGTATGTTCGCCAGGGCCACGGAGGGGCGGCAGGCGAAGGTGACAGCCCCGAACAGCGCTCCAAAAAAGGCCAAAAGTATCTGCCTGTTCTCGCTTTTTGCCCACCAGACTGCCCTTATAAAAAAGTAAAGGCTCCAGGTCTCAAAGGCCAGGGCCGCCGTGATGGCGGTGCAGTAGAGTGCCGGCTCCGCCGAGGCGTACCAGACGCTCATCATCGAAAAGGCCGCCGACAGGGCGATATAGACGCTGACGGGGAGCTTTTTGAAAAATCTCCGGGCCAGCAGATGAAAGAGGGCGAAAAGCCCCGCCACGGTCAGGGCCGCGAAAATTTGAGTGGCGTGGTAGGTGGTGAGGGGCTTTCCCGTGATCGCCCGGTAGGGCAGAAATAGTATGAGTACCGGCGCTATGCCGAAGTACATGTAATAGTGGCCCTTATAAAAGGCGTGGTCCCAGTGGTACATGACCCCGGAGCTCTCCCGCTCGTCCGGGTCGTAGGGGTTTTCCAGCTTTAAAAGCTCCTCCTCGTCCCCGTAGACTATATCGACGTGCCCCTCCAAAAGGGCCTCCGCCATCACCTCGTACTGGTTGCGGTGGTTGGGCTGTTCGCCGTTCCAGATGGGAAGATCGTCCATCGGGGCAAGGCTGGCGTAAATAACCGTAACCAGGGTGAGGACCATGGCAATGGCCGAGCCGGTCCCGGCCCTCTCCACGGTCACGGCGTGGAGGGCGGAATTTGGCCGGAGGGCGAAAACGAGAAGGCCCGCCACGCCAAGGCAAAGCCATAAGATACCGCTGTTGTTGATTGGAAAAAGAAAATAAAGTATCCCCGTAAACAAAACGCCGGCAGGATATACCCACACCGCGACTGGGTGGGCATGGAACCAGTTTTTAAGCCGCTCACTCATGCTCCTGTCCCTCCAGCGCCCGCCGGTAGAGCCAGTTTACCCGGATGCGCTCAAGCTCGAAGTCCTGCCTGTTCTTCTTCACGGCGTTCTGGAGCTGAAGCCCGGTGAAAAGTGATAAGAGCGCCGCGATGGCCGTAAAGCCGCACACGATAAGGGTCGGAAACTCCGGCACAAGGCCCGTGCGCAGATATGTCACGAACACCGGTATGAAAAACGCCGCCGCCAATACGGCCAAAAGCCCCGCGATGAGCCCGAAGAAGGACAGGGGCCTATATGTCCTGTATAGCGCCATCACCGTGCGCAGTACCCTTACGCCGTCCCGGACGGTGCTGAGCTTGGACTGGCTCCCCTCGGGCCGGTCACGGTAGGGTATGACCACGTTATCTATCTTCATGTTCTTATCCAGCGCGTGGATGGTCATCTCCGTCTCTATCTCAAAGCCCGTGGAGAGCACCGGGAAGGTCTTGACAAACTCGAAGCTGAAGGCCCTGCACCCGGTCATTATGTCCCGGACATCGGAGCGGAAAAGCGTGTTTATGGCAAAGCGAACCAGGGAGTTGCCAAAATTGTGGAACCGGCGCTTGTTTTCGGTGAAATAGGTGGAGGAGAGCCGGTCGCCCACCACCATGTCCGCCTGGCGGTGTAAGACCAGGTCCGCCATCTCCCGGGCCCGGTCGGCGGGGTAGGTGTCGTCCCCGTCCACCATCAGGTACACCTGGGCGTCCACCTCCCGGAACATGCGGCGTATGACGCTCCCCTTGCCCTGCTGGTACTCATGCCGCACCACGGCCCCGGCCTTTTCGGCGGCCTCGGCGGTGCCGTCGGTGGAATTATTGTCGTATACGTATATTACCGCCTCGGGAAGGGCCCTTTTCCAGTCGGCCACTACCTTCCCCACGGTCAGCCCCTCGTTGTAGCAGGGTATCAAAACCGCTATCTTGTCCATCTCTTCCTCCCCCACGGGTCTGTAATTGCGCTAAATTATACTCTCAAAGGGCGAATAAATCAAGTACAGCCCCGGACTTTACCCATGTTTTTCCCCATTCCGGTGAGCCAAAAGTCAAAAATCCCCTGTAAAATAAATTTTAAGTTGTAACCTCCCACACATTGTCGTATAATAATATTAGTATTATATATCCTGTAATATTGTGATTCCAACCTGGAGGCGTATCATGGACATTATCGTGCTTTGCGGCGGGCTCTCTACGGAGAGGGACGTGTCACTCAAAAGCGGAGCGATGATCGCGAGGGCTCTCAGGGAGAACGGGCACCGGGCGGTGCTTGTGGACTCCTTTTTCGGCTACACCGGGTCTTATACGGACCCGAAGGAGATATTTGAAAGGCCCGCGGACGACCGGGCGGCGGAGATATCCTCCGACGTGCCGGACCTTGAGGCGATCGCAGCCTCCCGCAGGCAGGCAAACTCAAGCCGCGTGGGCGACAACCTGATCGATGTGTGCCGGGCCGCGGACATCGTCTTTCTCGGCCTCCACGGGGCCGACGGGGAGGACGGACGGCTCCAGGCCATGTTCGATATAGCCGGGATAAAATACACGGGCTCCGGACACCTTGCCTCCGCCTGCGCCATGGACAAGGAGACTGCCAAGCGCCTGATGGCCGCCTCCGGCGTCCGGGTGGCGAGGGGCGTTATCATCGACCGGGCCCACGCCCACGCCCCGGCGCCCTTCCTGCCCTGCGTGGTGAAGCCCCGCTCCGGCGGCTCATCGGTGGGCACCAGCATCGCCCACACCGAGCAGGAGTACGCAGACGCCCTGGGACTGGGCTTTGCCTACGCTGCGGAGCTTTTGGTGGAGGAGTACATAAAGGGCCGGGAGATCGACGTGGGCGTTCTGGCCGGAGAGGCCCTGCCGCCCATCGAGATAAGGCCCAAATCCGGATTTTTCGACTACAAAAACAAGTATCAGGACGGGGCCACCGACGAGATATGCCCCATCCCCGACCTGCCCGAGGGCTGGGACGAGGCCCTTCGCCATACGGCGCTGAAGGTCTGGGACGCCCTGGGGCTGGAGGTCTACGCCAGGATGGACTTCATTGTGGACAAAGACAGCCGCGTCTGGTGCCTGGAGGCCAACACCCTCCCCGGCATGACCCCGGCAAGCCTCCTGCCAAAGGAGGCGATGGTGGCCGGTATGAGCTACAACGAGCTTTGCGAGGCCATAATTTCCGAGTCCCTGAGAAGATTCAGCTGATCATTTCCAAATTTATAATGTACAGACGGTAAAAAAGGAGGCACACATATGAGCATGAGATCACTTACCGTGGAGAAGATCGCCGAGGTCACGGGCGGCAAGTACTTTGGGCCCCGGGGGCTCAAAAACGACAAAATAAGCTCCGTCTCCATCGACAGCCGGGAGGTGGAGCCCGGGGGGCTCTTTGTGTGCGTCCGGGGCCAGAGAGTGGACGGCCACGATTTCGCCCTCCAGGCGGTGGAGGAGCATGGCGCTAAGGTGTGCCTTGCCGAGGAGGAGCTCCCCGGCGTGCCCCACATCCGGGTGGACTCCACAAAGCGGGCCCTTATGGAGCTGGCGGCCTACTACCGGAAGCTCTTCAAGATTCCCGTGGTGGGCATCATCGGGAGCGTGGGCAAGACCACGGCCAAGGAGCTGACGGCCCGGGTCCTGTCCCGGCGGTTCCTCACCCTAAAGACCCCGGCGAACCTCAATAACGAGCTGGGCGTGCCCCTAACCGTGCTGTCCCTTCAGGAGGAGCACGAGGCGGCTGTCATCGAGATGGGCATCTCGGATTTTGGCGAGATGCGCCGCCTTGCCCGGATAGTCCGGCCCGACATATGCGTCTTTACCTCCATCGGCTACTGCCATTTGGAGAAGCTTGGCGACCTTCAGGGCGTTTTGAAGGCCAAGAGCGAGGTATTTGAGTTCATGGGCCCGGGCTCCGTGGCGGTGCTCAACGGGGACGACGAGCTTTTGCGGGACCTGGACACCGGCACAAAGCGGGTGCGCTACGGCGCGGGGCCCTGGAACGACGTGCGGGCGGAGAACGTGGAGAACCTGGGGTTTGACGGGGTCTCCTGCGACATATGCTTTGATAATGAGCGCATCTTCGCCCTCATACCCGCCTTCGGGAGCCACATCGTCTACGGCGCTCTGGCCGCGGCGGCGGTGGGGCGCATTTTGGGCGACACCGGCGAGGAGATTTTGCGGGGCATCGCCGACTACCGCCCCGTGGGCGGCAGGGCCAGCGTCACGGACACGGGGTACATCACCCTCATCGACGACTGCTACAACGCAAACCCCAACTCCATGTCTGCGGCCATAAGGTCGCTAAGCTCCATCCGGGCCCTCAGCGGCGACCACGGCAAGCGGGTGGCAATTTTGGGCGACATGAAAGAGCTGGGCGCGGACTCCGCCCACCTTCACCGGCTCATGGGCAAGCTCGCCGCCGAGTGCAGGATCGACTCCCTTGTCTGTTGCGGCGAGGAGGCCAAGAACATATACGACGCGTATCTGGCCGCCGGCGGGAAAAAGGCCCGGTACTACCTTGACCGGGAGGACTTCACCCCGGATATGCGCGAGACCGTCAGCCGGGGGGACGTGGTGCTGGTGAAGGCCAGCCACTCCATGGGTTTTGAGAACATAGTCGAGCATTTAAAGGAGCTCAGATGAGGCTCGTTTACCTGGCAAGGCCGGAGGACGAGGGGCGAAAGGTCTACCACGTTCTTAAAAACACCCTCTCCCTGTCCGCCGAACAGATAAAGCGCCTGAAAAGAGCCGGGGCGGTGTACGTTGACGGGAAGGGCGTTTTCATGGACCGGCGGCTCGCCCCCGGTGAGACGCTGGAGGCGGACCTTGCCGCCACGGAGACAGCGCCGGACTTCCCTCCCGAGGAGGGCGAGCTCGATATAATATTTGAAAACGACGCGTTTTTGGCGGTGAACAAGCCCTCCGGTATGCTCACCCACCCCTCCCGGGGGAAGCTCACCGGGACGCTGGCAAATTACGCCTCAGGGTATGTCCTTCGCAAATACGGCCAGCCCAATGTCCACTGCGTGAACCGGCTGGATCGGGACACCTCCGGCGTCGTCCTCTTCGCCCGGAGCGCCCACTATAAAAACCTGGCCATAGCCGCCCTTCGGGAGCCGGAGACCGAGAAGGTCTACATCGCGTATCTGGCCGGGGAGCTCCCGGAAAAGCGGGGCGTCATAGACCTGCCCATCGACCGGGAGCGTGAGGGCTTTCAAAAGCGCGTGGTCCGGGACACCGGCAAGCTGGCGGTGACGCGCTATGAGGTCCTGCGAATGGCAAAAATTTACGGCGAGACGGTCAGCGAGGTCCGCTTCCGATTGGAGACCGGCCGCACCCATCAGATACGCGTCCACTGCTCCCACCTCGGCGCGCCGATCGTCGGGGACAGGCTCTACGGCGACAGTCGGAGCCTCGCCCTGTCGGACAGGCTCGGTATAACGGGTGCCCTCCTGCACGCCGCCGCTCTCAAGCTCCGCGAGCCCTTGAGCGACCGCGTACTTACCCTGCGCGCCCCCATAAATCGGCCGGATATGGCGAAAATGGTTGAAATTTTTCGCGATTTTCTCTTGACAACCGGCCCACAATAGTATAGAATAATCGAGCGCCGTTAAGGAAGCCAGATGGCCGAGTAGCTCAGCTGGTTAGAGCGCCGGCCTGTCACGCCGGAGGTCGAGGGTTCGAGCCCCTTCTCGGTCGCCACGCGCTGATATAGCTCAGTAGGTAGAGCGCATCCTTGGTAAGGATGAGGTCCCCAGTTCGAATCTGGGTATCAGCTCCAAAAAGTCCCCGAAATCGCAAGATTTCGGGGACTTTTATTATGTTTTCGCTGGAAAAGATGTGGGGAGGCCGGCGGTTTTGAGGAGCTTTTTGTGGATGTTCACCACCGAATCCGGGTGGTACATCTCCCCGGTCAGGGGCGAGGGGAACATGTAAGGGTTGTCGGGGTGCTTGCTGTGTTCCTCCTTGAGGAGGTCCACGGCGGCCTGGGGGATGGAGACCTGGCGGACGGAGGTCTCGGTTTTCGGCTCGGTGAGCTCCAGATGCCGTCGGGGTTGCGGACGTACCGCTTGGTGACGGAGACGGTCTTGCTTTCCTCGTCCAGGTCGGACCACAGGAGGGCGACGATCTCACCCTTGCGCAGGCCCGTGGTGAGCTCCAGGAAGAACATGGGGAGGACCCCGCGGTCCCGGGCCGCCTCCAGGTAGGCCCGCATCTTCTCCGGCTCCAGGACCTTCATCTCCACCTTCCGGGCTTTCGGGGCGATGCAGTCCTCGGTGGGGTTGCGGACCAGGAGCCGCTCCTTGACCGCGCGCTGGAAGGCGTTGTGGAGCATCAGGTGGACGCTCCGGACGGTGGTACTGCTGAGTCCCGCCGTCTCGCTTTTGCCCCGGTGGACCCGTCCGCTCTCCTGGAGGTCTTTGTACAGCTTCTGGAGGTCCCGGCCAGTGAGCTTGCTCAGCTTGATGCTCCCGATGCGGGGGACGGTGTAGACGTTGATCATCAAATCGTAGCGGTTGGCCGTGGCCGTGCGGACGTTGGGCTTGGCGTAGAGGTCGTACCAGGTTTTCAGCCACGTCCCCACCGTGTACTCGTCCGCCTTCGCCACGTCCACATCCTGGCTCTCGGCGATCGCCTGCTTCAGCTTCTGCCTCACCTCGGCTTGCGTCTTGCCCAGGACATTTTTCGTGATCCGCTTGCCGGTGGCGGGGTCATGTCCCGCCGTGTACCGCCCTTCCCAGCGTCCATCAGCCCTTTTCCGAATGTTCCCCTCGCCCTGTGCCCGTCTCTTTGCCATCTACGGCACCTCCTTCTATTTTGGTAACCACAACACATACCACACTTTTTGGGAAATAGCTACTACTTTTTCTCAGAAACTTTTTTCCTGATCCAGAGAATAAAATCTTGTTATAGGCGTGGTACACTGTATTTGCCACACAAACTCAATATTCTTTGTCCAGTAGAGGACGTGTTTTTCTCTTGGTAAAAACGCGCTCCTTATCTTTGCGTTCTCTGTTGGACAAAAAGAGTTTGTGTGGCAACAAACGGAGCTATGCGTTTTTCGGTGCGTGGCTCTGTTTGGGGCCACGCACTTTTTTGTGTCGTGAGAAAGAGAGAAACGAGGGAAAGAGCATGGGTAAACGTCCAAAATTAGATGGTCTGGAGTACTTGCTTGGCGGAGGAGAAGCTTTTCAACTGACAGGCAAGGAGTACGAAGCGGCAACAGGGGTTCCATTGCCTAAAGACGCGTATTATTTGCGCAAGGAATCTGCGCTTGCTCAGTGGGCAAAAGAGAGAGGCTATTATATCACAGACGTTCAGGAAAGCTACGCGCCGGAGAGGACCGTATCATTTTTGAAGAAAGGAAGTACATTATAATCATGGCGGGAATTGGTTTTGGGATATTGGCTGTGGGCTTTTTCGTAGCGGTTGTGTGGGCTATGATTTGCGCAAATAACAACCAGGAGAATAAAAACGCCCCTAAGCCGGCACCTTTTATTATTGCTATCTGTTCATGCCTGATTGTTGGTATGGGGCTGGTTATTGCTGATATTGGTATAGTCCGTGACGAAACAAAGAGCATTCTTGGTGAAGCCAATAGTGAAAGCAGTAGCACAAAGGACGCTTATGGACATAACAGATCTAACGCAATTGTAATTGCAGAAAATGTAGTCAAAAGCAAACTTAAGTCCCCGTCCACAGCTGATTTTTGCAGTAATTATGAATACACTGTAAGCCACTCGAAGAACACTTGGACAATTAATGGATACGTAGATGCTCAGAATAGCTTTGGTGCGACGTTGAGAAGTGACTTTACTGTCAAAATTACATTTACAGGCAAGAACAGCTATACAATCGATTTATGTAGGATTAGCTGATTTGCACTGTTTGAAAGCAACAATATTGAAAAATGCCGGTGCCGTTCTGTGCTCTGGCATTTTTAATTCAATGTCCCCACAAAGAATTTTGCCGTGCGCTCGCGTTGTCGTAGCCCAGCCGCTCCGCATCCTCACGTTTCAGAGAGATGATGTGCGTCCACACGTTGCCTGTGACGTTATCCATCTCCGCGATTGCCTTGTCGAGATTCACATCGTCCTCGTCACCGAATAGACCATGCGTGCCCAGCTTCTCCACCCTTGGGCGGGTGGCGATGTACTTCATGTAGACATCGGAGCGTTGAGCCGCGTTCCAGTTTGCTTCGAGCGTTGAGGAGATGTAGGCGGAGGCTCGCGCCCGCGTTGGTGACTTGTTGTATTCCGAATACTCATCCGACTTTGTTGACGCAGGAAAGTCCTTCGTGAGTTTACTGATGAGTTCCATCTGCTTCTTCGTGGGAGGCCGGCTGTCCGGCAGCCGCTCCACGTTCTCACGGGTGGCGATGTACCTCATGTACTTCCCCGCGCCGCCAGCTTTGATGTACGGCGATTTGAGGATTAGCCCTGCCATTTGGCCTCGTCGCTCTCCTTCACAGCATCCTCCAGCGACACGCGGCCACTGGTCTGCTTCACGTTCTTCACGCTGTCCGAGCGTAGCTTGCGGAGGGTGGCGTCGTTGAAGTCGTATGCGCGCGCGATGATCTGTACTAGCATGTCCAGCTCAACCGAGTTGTTGAACTGCAGAGCCGAGAGCCTGTCCTCAAGCATACCGAGCCTCCCGTCAATGGCGCTGGTCACCGACACTGGTAGCGTGGACATGTCCCGTGCCAGCAGGTGGTCGATGTAGAATTTCACCGCGTGCTCCAGAAATTCATTCCACGTCCGGCTCCCGTCGCTGTCCATGATGAGGTCGATTTCCCGCTTCATCTGCGGCGTTACCCGGAACGCTATTTGTTCCTTGTCCTTTCCCATAAATCCTCCTTTTTCTCCTTTGATATAGCTTTTTCCCTTGCCTCCGTAAGTGTTTCGGCTTCAAGATGTCACACGATTGCTTTTTACTTCAAAATGATGTCACTTTCGTTCTCTCGAAACTGCCCGCACATCTCCGGCCCAAGAGCCGCCCGCACTGCGGGCGGTTGGCCTCCGAAACACGCCTGCGGGCGTAGTGCGGGCAGATGTGAGACAACCGACGCTGGTTGTGAGGCGATTGCCTTGCGGACCGTGTTCTCCGAGCAGTTGACCGCGATTATGTTTGTACTTGGCCGACATATATTTTACCTTGTCTAAGGAAGTGCGTTTTCCACGGTAATTTGGTAACCGCTCAATAACCACCCCACCCAAACCAAATGCCCGGCGTTTGAGCCGGGCACCGTTAGGTCATTTGTAACT
>CANQUO010000030.1 GCA_947627085.1 uncultured Oscillospiraceae bacterium | reverse complement strand
GCGCTGGCCCTGGCGCTGAACTCGGGCCGGGCCGCCGAGGGGAGGGTGGACACACTGGCGCCTCTGGCCGCGCTCCTTATGTGCGTTTTGGGCGGGTCCTTCATGGACCTTTCGGCGATATCGGGCCCCGCGCGGGCCGTGACCTGTATATCTCCCGCGGCCCTGGCGTCCCTGCCCGCCGGTATCGCGATCCCGGCGCTGGTGGGCTACGCGGGGGTGATGGGGGCGTTTGTGTGGTGGAGGAGACGGAGAGCCTGAAGTGAAGAGCTGAGGTTGCGGCTTCGCCGCGTATAAAAAGCGGGAGGGTCACGGGACCCTCCCCTACGGCAATTATAGGAGATTTTTCGTTTAACCCGTAGGGGCGGGTTCTAACCCGCCCGTCCTCCGTCACCGTTGCGCGGACTTACCCCCTTTTTGGAAAAGGGGGGGTAGGGGGATTAGAGCTTTCGTCCGTCGTCTTAATAAGATGTCGCGACGACGAAGGAGCTCGAACCTCCCGCCGTTGCGACGGCACCCCCCCTTTCCGAAAGGGGGGTCGGGGAACAAGGTCGCGCCTTACGGCGCTTATTAAATTACGGGAGGGTTTGGGGCCCTCCCATACGGCTGTTGTGGGGGATTGGCCTGTAAACCCACCTGTTTACGAAGTGTGACTTACCCCTTCTCCCAATTTCCTTTTATGTCCCCACTCAACCCGCGGTGGAGTCAGCGAAAATCAACCGCCGGTTCGTGTTCAGCCATGTCGATTTCAGATATGCTTGAGCCGTGAAAGGAGGTGCCCGATATGGATCAAATCAAAATCGGAAAATTCATAGCGTCATGCAGAAAAGAACAGGGCATGACCCAAGCCGTCCTTGCCGAGAAGCTGGGCGTCAGCGACCGGGCGGTATCAAAATGGGAGACGGGAAAATCCATGCCCGATTCCGGCATAATGCTGGAGCTGTGCGATTTTCTGAAAATCAACGTCAACGAGCTCCTGTCGGGCGAAAAAATCATGGCGGACTCTTATGACAAACGGGCGGAGGAAAATCTTCTGGCAATGAAGCGGGAGATGGAGGAAAAGAACAGGCAGATGCTGAGGACGGAATACCTGGTTACCGTTCCGGCGGTTCTCGCCGGGCTCGTCCTGGTGTTTGTGGCTTGCTTTGTCTCAATGTCCATATGGCTACGGGTCGTGCTGCTCACATTTGCCCTTGTGATGATTTTTGCGGTCGCCTTTATCGCGGTAGGCATCGAGCAGAAGGCCGGATACTATGAGTGCCAAAACTGCGGTCACAGATATGTGCCGACTTACTGGCAAACCAATCTTGCGCGCCACATCGGCCGGACGAGATACATGAAATGCCCTGAGTGCGGGAAACGAAGCTGGCAGAGAAAGGTGTTGACGAAGGAGGATTAAGCGCACTTGTTATCCGTCTTAATGAGATGAAGCGACGACGAAGGAGCTCGAACCTCCCGCCGTTGCGACGGCACCCCCCTTTCCGAAAGGGGGGTGGGGGAGTAAGGTTGCGCCTGACGGCGCGTATTGAAATAGGGGAGGGTTTGGAACCCTCCCCTACGCAGCCTGTCGAAAAAGGCCTGCGGCCTTTTCCGACAAGGAGAACGTGCGGGAAATTTTCTCTGAATTTTGCGAAATTCAGAGAAAATCTCCCTGCTGTCGCCCTGCGCGCGCCCCGTAGGGGCACACTTGGGCGACAAAAGGGATTTTTCCCGACGTACATGCCGCCGGGAAAAATATTGAATTTGAGTTTTTTGACAAACTGAGTAGGGGAGGGTTTGGAACCCTCCCCTAGGCTGTTGTGGGGGATTTTTTGTTTAACTTGTAGGGGCGGGTTCTAAACCCGCCCATCCTCTTGTCCACGCCGCGCGGACAAAAAAAGCCTCCCCTTGTTAAAGGGGAGGACCGCCGCGAAGCGGCAGGAGAGGTTCCGAGTAAACGGTAGAACCTCTCAGTCTCTCTTCGCCTGACTAAATGGTTGCGGCTTCGCCGCTGATTCAAACTCGCCGTATGGCGCAACCTTTTGATCAAGCGGTCCGTTAAAACAGGTAGGGACGAATCGGCCCACCTCGGCCGTCGCTCCGCTCGGCCACCCCTCCCAAAGGGAGGGGCTAATACGCGTTCCCGGGCTTCTTCCCGTAGATGTGAGCCGGGGAGCATCGACAAAAATAAAACGCCGGGGAAACCCGGCGTTTTGGGTGGGCGATATGGTCACATGGCGTTGAGCTTTGTGTCAATGGCGCTCTTTTTATGAGCGGCGTTGTTCTTGTGAATAAGGCCCTTCGCGGCTGCCTTGTCCACGGTCTTGACGGCAACTTTATAGGCGCTCTCGGCCTCTTTGCGGTCACCACCGGCCACAGCGGCATCGAACTTCTTCAGAACGGTCTTGAGCTCTGACTTGTCGGCCTTGTTGCGGGCATTGCGGACCTTTCCGACAAGGACGCGCTTTTTCGCTGACTTGATATTGGGCATTTACTGGCCACCTCCTCCTATAAAGTCACGTTCACCGTGCGGAATGGTATTTTAACATGAATTTGCGCAAATGGCAAGAGTTTTTTGAAATTTTTTATGTAAATTCACCGTTTGCGTTTATACTATTAGAAAACCACAATATATGGGGGTATCTTAATGCTTTCAAGGCGTTCGGACTTGGCCACGGAGGCCAGAAGGATTTGGTCGGAGGACAATATCGGGCAGATAGGCGGCGTGGAGGAGTCCGTGGAGGAGCGGTCGGGCTTTCAGGTGACCACGGTGGATATAACCTCCGAGGACGCCGCCCGGGAGCTGGGGAAGGCTGTGGGAAAATATGTGACGGTGGAGCTAGGCAGGTTTTTAAGACGGGAGGACGAGGCCTTTGAGGACTGCGTCCGGGTGCTGGCGGATATAATCGCCGGACTTACGGAAAAGACCGAGGGAGGCGCGCTGGTGGTGGGGCTGGGCAACCCGGCCATCACTCCCGACGCGGTGGGACATTTAGTGGTGAAAAATACCCTGGTGACGCGCCATTTGAGACAGCAGATGCCCGAGGCCTTCGCCGCCTTTGGGGACGTGGCGGCCCTGGAGCCCGGGGTGCTGGGGACTACGGGAGTGGAGAGCGTGGACGTAGTAGGGGCCATTGCCGGGAAGATACGCCCCGGGGTGGTCATCGTCGTGGACGCGCTGGCCTCCCGGAGCATGGACCGGGTGTGCAGGACCGTGCAGATATCCGACACGGGCATCGTCCCGGGCTCCGGGGTGGGCAACGCCAGGGGGGAGCTCTCCAACCGGACCCTGGGGGTGCCGGTGGTGGCCCTTGGAGTGCCGACAGTGGTGGACGCGGCCACCCTGACGCTGGACATGGCCAGGGAGGCCGGGGTGGAGCTGGACGCCGGGGCCCTCCGGGAGAAAAGCGGCAAGATGATAGTGACGCCCCGGGAGATCGATTCGGCGGTGGCAAATATATCCCGGCTCATGGGCTACGCCATCGACCTGGCCCTCCACCCGGGGCTGGAGGTACGGGACGTGGACATGTTTCTGGGGTGAGAACAATACACTTTAGTCTACTAAAATGTTTCACGTGAAACATTTTGCCCCGGCGGAGGAAGAAAATTAATAAAATAGATATTGAAAAGGCGGCGGCCATTTGTTATAATGGGGGCACTTTTCAAAAATCCCGGGGGAGAGACAGATGGGCAAGATCATCGCGGTGGCAAATCAGAAGGGCGGCGTGGGCAAGACCACCACGGCCGTCAATCTGACCTGCGCCCTGCACCGGGAGGGCAAACGGACGCTGCTGGTGGACCTGGACCCCCAGGGCAACGCCACCTCCGCCATGGGCGTGGACAAAAACCGGGTGAAGTCCGGGACTTACGACGTGCTCATCGGCGAGGCCGCCTCCGGGGCCGCGATGAACACGAAATACGGGTATCTGCTCCCATCCAACCGGGCTTTGTCCGGGGCTCTTATTGAGCTGGTGGACGTGCCGGAGCGGGAGTACATACTGAAAAAAGCGTTGGAGACCGTGAAAACCGGTTATGATTACATTATAATCGACTGCCCGCCGTCTTTGGAGCTTCTGACCCTCAACGGGCTTGTGGCGGCGGATACGGTGCTGGTGCCGGTGCAGTGCGAGTACTTCGCCCTGGAGGGGCTATCGGACCTTATGAACACCGTCCGCATCGTGAAGCGCCGGCTCAATCCGGACCTGGACATTGAGGGCGTGGTCCTGACCATGTTCGACGGCAGGACGAACCTGAGCATGCAGGTGGCGGCGGAGGTAAAGAAGTATTTCAAGGACAAGGTCATGCGCACGGTGATACCGAGGAACGTGCGGCTGTCCGAGGCGCCCAGCCACGGCAAGCCGGTCATGGCCTACGACCCCGGCTCCCGGGGGGCGGCGGCCTACGTGGCCTTGGGACGGGAGCTTTTGGAGAGAAACGGGAAGGGGGATAGAAGCTGATGGCCAAGGGATTGGGTTCCGGCCTGGGGGCGCTTTTGGGCGACGAGGCGCTGAACGCCGAAACCGGCCTTACCACGGTGCCGCTGGGGAAGATAGAGCCCCGGGCCGACCAGCCCAGAGAGTATTTTGACGAGGAGAAGCTTGAGGAGCTGGCCCAGTCCATACGGGAGCACGGCCTTATCCAGCCCATAACCGTAAGGCCCGTGGACGGGGGGTATTATCAGATAATCGCCGGGGAGCGGCGCTGGCGGGCCGCGAGGCTCGCGGGCCTTTCCCAGGTCCCGGTGAATATAATCGACGCGGACGACAGGAAAACCGCGGAGCTGGCCTTAATTGAGAACCTTCAAAGGGAGGACCTGAACCCCATCGAGGAGGCGAAAGGCTACCGGGCGCTCATCGAGGGCTTCAAGCTCACTCAGGAGCAGGCCGCCGACCGGGTGGGCAAATCAAGGCCGGCGGTGGCAAACGCGCTGAGGCTTTTAAAGCTTCCCGAGGAGGTCCAGGAGCTTTTGGAGGCGGGGAAGCTCTCCACAAGTCAGGCGAGAGCCGTGGCGGAGCTTTCGGACAGGGACGCCCAGGCGGAGCTTGCCAGAAGGGCGGCAAACGAGGGGCTTTCGGTGAGGGAGACCACGGCTCTGGCAAAGAAGCTGGCCAGCGCGAAAAAGCCGGCGGCCCCGAAGAAAAACCCGAGGCTCGGGCCCGACGGAGTGGACTATATAGCTCAGCTTGAGCAGGACATGTCCCTGAAGCTTGGCCGGAAGGTCCGGGTGGACGCCGGCGTCAGGTCCGGGAGCGTGAGGCTCGAATATTACGGCCCGGAGGACTTTGAGGAGCTGTGCCAGGCCCTTATGACCCTGAAAGAGGTGTACAGGAAATGAAGCTTGAAAGGCGCGACGGCGCGCCGGACGGGAGAGCGCCGGAGGTAAAGCCGGAAAAGCCCGCCGGCAACAGCCGGAAGCGTGAGATATCCGTCATAATATACACAACGGTGCTCTTCGCCGTGGCTCTGGCGCTGATACTCTTAAGCTACGCCATGCAGAAGCGGACGAATACCGCCATAAACGACATGTCCTTACAGCACGGGGAGTTTTCGGCCCAGGCCATGCGGAACATCGAGGAGCTCCAGAACGAAAATCAGGCGCTCAGGCAGAAGCTTCAGGCTGTGGAGATATTGGCGGCGGCGCTTAACGAGGAGCCGGGGCCGGAGAGGAATAAGCTTCTGAAACGGATGGAGCCCCTGGCCCAGTATCTGGAGGGGGACGCGCTGGATATATACAACTCCCTGGCGGAAGATAAAAAATGAGAGGCGTAAGACATGATAGACATTAAGCTCATAAGAGAAAACCCCGACCTTGTGCGGGAGAACATAAAAAAGAAATTCCAGGACGAAAAGCTCCCTCTCGTGGACCGGGCGGCGGAGCTGGACAGGCTGAACCGGGCGGCCATCAACGAGGCCAGCGACCTTCGGGCCCGGAGGAACCAGCTTTCAAAGCAGATCGGGATGCTGATGGGCCAGGCCAAAAAGGACCCCGGCAAGGCTCAGGAGGCGGAGAAGATTAAGGCCGAGGTGAAGGCCGACGGGGAGAGACTGGCGGAGCTTGAGGAGCTGGAGACAAAATACGCCGGGGAGCTTCGGGCAGTGATGATGAGGATACCCCAGATCATCGACCCCTCCGTCCCCTTAGGTCCCGACGACAGCCACAACGTGGAGGTCCAGCGCTTCGGCGAGGCCGTAGTTCCCGATTTTGATATACCATACCACACGGAGATAATGGAGAGCTTCAACGGCATCGACCTGGACGGCGCCCGGCGTGTGGCCGGAAACGGGTTTTACTACCTGGTGGGCGACATCGCGCGGCTTCACGAGGCGGTGCTGGCCTACGCCAGGGATTTTATGATAGGCAAGGGCTTCACCTATATGATCCCCCCCTACATGATGCACGGGGCCATAGTGGAGGGCGTCATGAGCCAGTCGGACATGGACGCCATGATGTACAAGATTGAGGGGGAGGACCTGTACCTCATCGGTACCAGCGAGCACTCCATGATAGGCCGGTATATCGACCAGGTGATCCCGGAGAGCTCACTACCACACACGCTGACCAGCTACTCCCCCTGCTTCCGCAAGGAGAAGGGGGCCCACGGGCTGGAGGAGCGTGGCGTTTACCGCATACACCAGTTCGAAAAGCAGGAGATGATCGTGGTTTGCCGGCCCGAGGAGTCCATGGAGTGGTATGAGAAGCTCTGGCGGTACTCCGTGGAGCTCTTCCGGAGCATGGATATCCCGGTGCGTCAGCTGGAGTGCTGTTCCGGGGACCTGGCCGATTTGAAGGTCAAGTCCTGCGATATCGAGGCATGGAGCCCCAGGCAGAAGAAGTATTTCGAGGTCTGCTCCTGCTCCAATCTGGGCGACGCCCAGGCCAGGAGGCTGAAGATAAGGATAAAGGGCGCGGATGGCAAAATTTACCTTGCCCACACGCTCAACAACACCTGCGTGGCGCCGCCGAGGATGCTCATCGCCCTTTTGGAAAATAACCTCTCCACCGACGGCTCGGTGCGGATACCCGAGGTCTTGAGGCCGTATATGGGCGGGAAGGAGAAGCTGGAGAAGGCGAAGAGGGTGTGAGTTCGTCAGTTTTTCGGGGATAAAGCGGGACGAGAAAGGTCGTGGCTACGCCACATCTAAATAAGCGCCGGAGGCGCAACCATATAGAGAGCCCCCTCCTCGTAGGAGGGGGGGAGGGGGGAAGCGAGGCCGAAAGGGTTGCCGACACCTTCGAAAGAAAGAGCGTGCAGATACGGTGGCCTCGCTTCCTCAGTCGCCAGCGGGCGACAGCTCCTCCTACGAGGAGGAGCCAAGGAACAAGGAAGCGGCTACGCCGCGATTAGAATTAGCGCCTGCAGGCGCGGCCCTTGACGCCCTTTCAGGGCTAAGGGGAGCCAAAAAGGTAGTTTTATTTTAATTATATATAAGGAGGACACTATCATGAAAGCTATTTGGAAGGTACTTATCGGCGCGGCGGCGGTGGCGGCGGTGACGCCCTACAAGGTGGAGAAGAACGAGGAGACCGGAGCGGTGAAGCTCACCTCCGCCACCTGGGCGGCTACCTACACCGAGAGCCCCGAGGGGCCCAACCTCACCGTGAGGCTCCTGCCCATGTTCTCGAAGGACGACGAGGACGAGTGCGAGGAGGAGTGCTGCTGCTGTGGCGAGGAGGACGAGTCCGACGACGGCATCACCATCGACGTAGAGGTGGAGGCCGGGGAGGAGCCCGCCGCCGAGGAGCCCGCAGAGGCCCCCGCTGAGGAGCCCACACCCGAGGCGGAGTGAGGAAGGCGGAATAAAAAATGAAGAAATTCTTCAACGAGTTCAAGGCCTTTGCCATGCGGGGCAACGTGATGGACCTGGCCGTCGGCGTTATCATCGGCTCGGCCTTCTCCGCCATCACCAACTCCCTCATTAACGACATCTTCATGCCCCTCATCGGCCTTCTGGTTGGAAAGGACACCTTCGCCAGCATCGTGTTCCACGTGGGCTCCGCCGACATAATGTTCGGCAACTTCATTCAGGCCATCTTCAACTTTATCGTCATGGCCTTCGCCGTGTTCATCATCGTGAAGGTGGTCAACTCCCTGCACAAGAAGAAGGACGAGGCCCCCCCGGCCCCTCCCGCCCCCTCAAAGGAGGAGGTCCTTCTCACTGAGATCAGGGACATTTTAGCCGGCAAAAAGTAATATGCTGGAGAAGATAATTGCCGGGGGCGCCAGCGCCCTCGGCATCTCCCTGCCCGATGGGGCGGCGGAGCGGTACCGGGGGTATTTTGAGGCCCTGCTTGGCGCCAACCGGGACTTCAATCTCACCGCCATCGAGGGGGAGGACGAGGCCGCGCGGCTTCACCTCCTTGACAGCGTGGCGGTGCTGGGCGCCGCCAAAATAGAGGGCGGGATCATCGATGTGGGCACCGGCGGGGGCCTTCCCGGCGTGGCGCTGAAAATAGCAAGGCCGGAGCTCGACATGACCCTTCTTGACGCCACGGAGAAAAAGGTGGCGTTTTTGGACAGGGTGACCTCCGGGCTCGGCATACCGTGCCGGTGCGTTTGCGGCCGGGCGGAGGAGCTGGGCCGGGAGCCGGAGTACAGAGAACGATTTGACGTGGCCGTGTCCCGGGCGGTGGCGCGGCTAAACTCCTTAGCGGAGCTGTGTATGCCCTTTGTGAAGGTGGGCGGCCGCTTTCTCGCAATGAAGGCCGCAGATTCCGACGGGGAGATAGAGGAAGCGGGACCCGCCATAGACAAGCTGGGCGGAAGGCTTTCGGATATACGGGAATACACCATACCGGGGACGGACATAGTAAGGCGCGTGGCGGTCATAGAGAAGATCGCCCACACCCCGGAAAATTACCCAAGGCGCTGGGCCGCCATACAGAAAAGGCCCATCAAATGACGCAAAGAGCATAACAATCAATGAAAAAATACCGTCGAATACCCCCGATGTTTCGCATCGGGGAATTTCGGCGTGGAGTGATTTTATGGAAATTCTCACAAGGTCGATAATAAATGAGGAGTCTGTCCGGCTGGTGCTGTCGGCAATTGACGGCGGGCGCTGTCCGGCGCTATTGTCCGGCGCTGGGGCGCTTCCCCGGGCCCACGTGGCGGCGGCGGTGTACCTTGAGACGGGCAGGCCCCTTGTGGCGGTCTGCGCCGACGAGGGGGAGGCCGGGAGGATGGCCGACGATCTTGCGGCATTCACGGGAAAGCCGGTGCTGAGGCTTTTCGGACGGGATTTTGTATTTTATAACGCCGAGGGCGTGTCCCGGGACGGGGAGCGGGCCAGGATATCCGCCCTCCATGGCCTTATGGAGGAGGGGCCCGCGCCCATAGCGGTGGCCACCCCGGACGGGGGAGCGGGCGGACCTTACGGAGCTTACGAAAACCCTTGTCCGGGCGGGCTTTGAGCGCGCGGAGCAGGTGGAGGGCTCGGGGCAGTTCGCCCTCCGGGGCGGGATACTCGACGTGTACTCCCCGGCCTACGACTACCCGGTGCGGTGCGAGTTCTGGGGGGACGAGGTGGACTCCATGGGCTTTTTTGACGTCTCCAGCCAGCGTCGGGTGGAGGCGATAGAGGGGTGCCTTATCCTGCCCGCCCGGGAGTCCCCGGTCTCCGCCGCCGAGGGCGGTGCCGAGGGGCTGGCCGCGAGGATGGACGAGTACGGAAAGAAGCTCCTTCGGCGAAAAAGCACGAAAAAGGAGCTTTTGGAGAGCATTTTGGAGGACTTGAACCGGGTGAAGGACGGACGGGCCCTTCCGGCCTCGGACAGGTACTTAGACCTTCTCTACCGCCCCGCCACGGCGGTGGACTATCTGCCAACCGACGCGGTGGTGGCCCTTTGCGAGCCCAGCCGCCTTACGGAGCGGGCGAAGAATTTCAACTGGCAGCTCAGCCAGGACCTTACGAGCCTGAAGGAATCGAACGTCATGGAGGGCGGCCCGGAGAGGCTCACGGAGAGCTGGGAGTCGGTCACCGAGCGGCTTTCGGATTTTCCCGTGGTGATGATGGCCAGCTTCACCCAGAGCCAGTACCCCATGCGCCCCAGGACCCTCGCAAGCCTCACCGCCAAACAGCTCCCCAGCTACGGCGGGAGCCTTGAGACGGCGGCCAGCGATATCGCCCACTATCAGAAATCCGGCTCCGCCGTGGCGGTGCTGGTGAGGGATAAGCGGCGGGCGGAGATATTGAAGGAATATCTCGAAAAAAAGAACATCGTATCAAGCTTTGATTTTGACCTGACGGCACTGCCCAAAAAGGGCCAGTGCGTGATTGCCGTTGGGGCTCTCTCCGCGGGGCTTGAGTACCCGGGGATGAAGCTTGCCATAATAACCGAGGGCCAGATAGCCCAGGGGGCCTTCCGCAGGAGGGCGAAAAAGAAGCTCCCCTCCAACCGCCAGAAGCTGGACAGCTTCACGGACCTGTCCCCCGGGGACCTGGTGGTCCACGAGGCCTACGGCATAGGCCGCTTTGCGGGGATGGTCAAGCGCGAGGTGGACGGGGCGCTTAAGGACTATATAAAGATAGCCTACGCCGGTACCGACAGCCTCTATATCCCGGCCACACAGCTTGACGCGGTGTCCAAGTACATCGGCGCCGGGGAGGACGCGCCGGTGAAGCTTTCCAAGCTCGGCGGCACGGACTGGGCCAGGGCCAAGACGAAGGCCCGGGCGGCGGTGAAGGACCTGGCCGACGGACTTCTGGCCCTTCAGGCCGAGCGGCAAAAGGCCACGGGCCACGCCTTCTCCCCGGACACCCCCTGGCAGAGGGAGTTTGAGGACAATTTTGAGTATCAGGAGACTGACGACCAGCTGAGGGCCGTCCGGGAGATAAAATCCGACATGGAAAACGCCGTGCCCATGGACAGACTACTCTGCGGCGACGTGGGCTACGGCAAGACCGAGGTGGCGCTGAGAGCCGTCATGAAGTGCGTCATGGACGGTATGCAGGCGGCTATACTTGTGCCCACCACCGTCCTTGCCCAACAGCACTACCAGACGGCGGCGCGGCGCTTCGACGGCTTCCCCGTCAGTATCGAGGTTTTAAGCCGTTTCCGCTCCCCGGCCCAGACGAAAAAAGCCCTCCAGGGGTTGGAGGACGGGACCGTTGACATCGTCATCGGCACCCACAAGCTTTTGCAGAAGGACGTGCATTTTAAAAAGCTGGGCCTTTTGGTGGTGGACGAGGAGCAGCGCTTCGGCGTCCAGCACAAGGAGCGGCTCAAGGAAATATCCCGCAAGGTGGACGTGCTCACCCTGTCGGCCACGCCCATACCGAGGACGCTGAACATGGCCCTCTCCGGCGTGCGGGACATGTCCACCATTGAGGAGCCGCCGTCGGACCGCCAACCGGTGCAGACCTACGTCATGGAGCACGACTGGGGCGTTCTGGCCGACGCCATACGCCGGGAGATAAGCCGGGGCGGTCAGGTCTACTACCTCCACAACCGTGTGGACAACATAGAGCGCACGGCCATGCGCATCCGGGAGCTGGTGGAGGGCGTGAGCATCGCCGTGGCCCACGGGAAAATGGACGAGGAACAGCTGGGCTCGGTCATGGAGGCCATGCAGGCCGGGGATATACAGGTCTTAGTGTGCACCACCATAATCGAGACGGGCATAGACATACCGAATGTCAACACCCTTATCATCGAGGACGCGGACAAGATGGGCCTTGCCCAGCTCCACCAGATACGGGGCCGGGTGGGCCGGTCCAGCCGCCGGGCCTTCGCCTACTTCACCTTCCGGCGGGACAAGGTCCTCAGCGAGGTGGCGGAAAAGCGCCTCTCGGCCATACGGGAGTTTGCGGAATTCAACTCCGGGTTCAAGATAGCCATGCGGGACCTGGAGATACGCGGCGCCGGGAACATCCTGGGCGCGGAGCAGTCCGGCCACATGATGAGCGTGGGGTACGACATGTACTTAAAGCTATTGGAGGAGGCCGTACACGAGGAGAAGGGCGAGAAGATACCGGAAAAGCCCGAGTGCTCCGCCGACCTTGCAGTCTCGGCCAACATACCGGAAAAATATGTTCAGAGCCCGGAGCAGCGCATGGACCTATACCGGCGGATAGCCCACATACGCACCGAGGAGGACGCGGACGACATGACCGACGAGCTCATCGACCGCTTCGGCGACCCGCCCCCGGAGGTAAACTCCCTGATACACATCGCCCTTCTCCGGGGCGAGGCGGCGGACACGGGGATATCGGAGATAGGCCAGAAGCAGGGCCGGGTGATCTTCGGCATAAAGGACTTCGAGATGGACCGGGTCAGCCGCCTCTACGCCCTGCCCAAATACAAGGGCCGGGTGAAGATAGAGGCCGGGGTCAAGCCGGCAATATCCTTAAAGCTCAATCCCGGCGAGCGCCCCCTCAACGCCGCCGTGGCGTTTGTGAGGGATTATAAGAATCAGTAAATGCGCCCAACGCCTTTGTGATGACGCCTGCAATAGACGCAAATCGTGCCCCTCACTCCGGGGGGCAGGGGGCGGGCCGAGGCGGGGATATTCGGCCCTTCGCGCGGCCACCCCTCCCGGAGGGAGGGGCCAGCCTGTCGAAAAAGGCCATTGGCCTTTTTCGACAAAGGGGAACGTGCGGGAAACTGCGCGTGAATTTTGCGAAATTCACGCGCAATTTCCCTGCTGTCGCCCTGCGCGCACCATCGTCGTCGCTGATGCCGCTTTACCTCGCCCTCCCTGCGGTCGGGCTCAGGCGCTGGCATCGCTCCTCCTCTCCCCGGCAGGCTACAGCCAGCCGGGGACCCCACAGCACACTTGGGCGACAAAAGGGATTTTTTCTGACGCACATGTCGTCAGAAAAAATATTGAAATTGAGGGGACGGGCGGGTTGAATGGTAGATTTTCCTATTGTGCCGTAGGGGAGGATTCCAAACCCTCCCGTATTAAATTAACGCCGCAGGCGCAACCTTTTGATTGCCGGGGTAAGGCAAAAAAACGCTGTGAAAAGGATTTTCCCTTCACAGCGTTTTTATTTTTCCGAGACATGGCCACGGTAGGCCTCGGGGGCGGAGGGGTTGAAGAGGATGGTGTCGGTCGCGCGGGTGTGGGTGCCGTCGGGGAGGGGCGCGTCGGTGGTATCGAAGAATTTAAATCCCAGCTTCTCATGGAGCGCGGCGGAGGGCGCGTTGAAGTCGAAGTAGCCGCTGACGATGTAGTCCACCCCGCGGCGCTCGAACAGGTAGCCGATGAGGGCCCGGAGGGCCTCGGTGGCGTAGCCCCGCCGTTGGTAGTCCCTGGATATACAAAAGCTGAGCACCCGGCCTGTTTTGCCCGCAAGCTCGGGCTTTACGGCCTCCTCGGGGTAATTTTGCACCTCGATATCGCCGATGACCTTGTTCTCCTCCCGCAAAACGACGGCGTAAAAGCGCTTTTCGTTAAAAAGAAGCCACTCGAACATCTCCAGCGTCTCCTCCCGGGAGTTGAGGGGATATGTGCCCATCATGCGGCAACGCTCCGGGTCGGGGGCGAACGCGTAAAAATCCTCAAAATCCTCCGAGGTCATTCTTCTCAGAATGAGCCTGTCGGTCTCAAGATACATTCAAAGCCCCCCTCTCTTTTGTCCCATAAGAGACAAATTATTCATCTTTTGCATGATTTTATCATTCGAAAAAGCGCTTGTCAAGGACAAAAGGGCGGGCGCATGAAATAATTACAAAATTAATTTGAAAACGCGCCGGAGAAAATAAGCGGGAAGGATTTTAGCGAATGTATCGCGTTTTTTGGGGGGTCTAAATATGATACGTGAAAAAAATCCCGCCCCGCCGGAGCTCAAGTCGGACGCCCCAGTCACCGTGGCGGCGGTGGAGGCGGTATTTGAGGGGTGCTACGATTTTGAGTCCCGGGACCTGCACATCGGCGGGGACAGGGGGAGGACGGTGAGGCTGTGCTTTATCGACGGGCTGGTGTCCGGCTCCGACGTGGCCGAGCAGGTCATAAAGCCCCTGACGGACCCGGAGAGATTTTCCGGGAATATAAGCGCCTCCGACGTCATAGCCATGCTCTTGGGTGGGTCGGTGTATGTCTACACCGCGAAGAGCCGGGACAAGCTGGGGGAGCTGGCGGGGGACCTTCTGAACGGCTTTTGCGCCCTTGTATTTGATAAGGAGCGGACCGCCGTCGCCTTTGAGGTCAAGAGCCAGCAGAGAAGGAGCGTGGACGCCCCAAAGGAGGAGAAGGTCATCAAGGGGGCCAAGGACGCCTTCGTGGAGACCATGAAAACCAACACCACCCTGGTGCGCCGGAAGGTCCGCAACGCGCACCTCAAAATAAAGGAGTTCAATCTGGGACAGCGGGCGGACACGGCGGCGACGCTCATATATATCGAGGGCTTCACAAATGATGGAATCGTTGCCGAGGCCACCCGGAGGCTTGAGCGGATAAAGACCGAGGGGGTGCTGACAAGCGCCGTTATCGAGGAGAACATCGTTGACAATTATCGCTCCCCCTTTCCCCAGGTCATAAGCACCGAGCGGTCGGACAAGTTCTGCATGAACCTGCTGGAAGGGCGGGTGGGCATACTTGTGGACGGCCTGCCCCTGGGCTTTCTGGTGCCCGGGACGTTCTCGCAGTTCATGAAGGTCCCGGAGGACCACTCGGGCCACTTCATCGTGGCC